>JADFJB010000012.1 GCA_022566355.1 candidate division KSB1 bacterium | reverse complement strand
ACCATAGCTACAGGACTTTCCAAAAACTTACCCATTTTGAATTTACAGAAAAAAATGTAGAACACTAACTATAGATACAGTGACACTATGCATTTTTGTAGATAATACTGCGAAAATATCCCACCCCCAGGCAAACGAATGTAAATCACAAGCTAATTAATGTGATTTATTCATAAACATTATAACTGGTTTATAAAATTGTCATTCCCGAACGTTTACCCGTTAAAAACGTACGGGCACAAGTTTATCGGGAATCTTGTTACCCAAGCCCATAGATCCTCGATAAACAAATCAAACGTTCCGAGAACCGGTTTTGTCACCCCTGCAAGCTTTAATCAGAAGTCCATTTTGTGCTTATCTAATGCAAATAGACCCCCGATTAAAGCGTTCGGGGGTGACAGTTTTAGAGTTCTCGGATAACCTTAAAACATTCGGGAACGACACTCTGCAGCATCCCGCACGATGGGATGACATTGGATGTTTTAAGCTTCAAAACATGATTCATGAATTATCCAGGTTAATGTATCTCGGGTAAATCTAAACCTGGCAGGTTTTTACAATGAGTGACATAACAGTTTAAACATGAAGTCTATTTGCATAATTATAAAATTTAACCAATTAAGTAAACACCTATCGATAAGCGTTCATCACAGCTAAACCCTTAGCAATATCTGGAAAGAACTGCTTTTACGACTGCAATTCTAATTGTAGAGTAACCTTTAATATAATTTCAAAATCAACTGGTGGATTATTTACAGTACCTGTCAAAAAGAATTTGAGCGTGGGCGGAGGAGACGAACCTGCATGAGTTTCCAGGCTGCTGATGCCGTTTTGGTTAATGGCTAATTGATTTGTAAAGGTTAGTGGATCATTTAATGCGGCATTCAAATTGACATTCATGAAGCTTGCAAGGAGAGCGTTTTGTGCAAATGGTGCCGTGAGACTGTTAAACAAAACGCTGCCAGAAGATGTTGTAGCCGCGCCGGTATTGTTGTTAATAATTGTAACTTCAACATTCGTAATACTAACATTTTTTACGTTTGTGAGATCAACGTCGTTAAACGATTGTGACAAGTCCACGGTTGCCATATCCATATAGGCATTATCGTTTGAATTAAGGTTAAAAGTTTCTTCAATGGTTACAGTTATAAATAGATTTTGAGCAGAAAAGCTTACAATTTTACAGCCATAGCTCAATAAAGCCAGGCTTAATAAAATGGTTGGTAATAAGAAAGTTCTTTTTTTCATCATATTTTCCTTCTTCAAATAATCTTCTTCAAACGTTTATAAATTCAATAAGTTGGGTCTAATAATTAAAAACCAATACCCACACCAGCGCTAAAAGCATTCTGGTTCCCGATATTAAAGTCGCCATTCAAAATGAGAATACCCAGGGCAAGCCGTGCACCTGCTGTAAAACGGATACCGGAATCGCTTTCCAATTTCAGTGCGATCTTCTCATTGGTTTCTTCAAAAACATATTCTACATCCATTTCCGCTGATTCTGAAGCGACACCACCATATAAAGTCAAAACTGGGAATGATTTGCTGACTTGAATTCCTATACTGGTTGTTTCGGCGGAGATCAAATCGCCAAAATCAAAAGTCTGGCGGAAATAACCAACGGATATATCTAATGGGAATAATGGGATGTATTGACTTATACTGTGCCGCAGACCATAACCTTGAAGTTCAATTTTTGGCAGATCTTCCAACTCTGCTGAAAAATAACGAAGGATAACATTCGTCCCAAGTATTGAGCCAACTTCCAATTGCGGCACTGCAAAAGGAATTGCATCTCCCTGGATTTGTCCATCCTGAAAATTAAACTCTAAGCCACCAGCGCCGGAGACTACCGCACCACTCTCACCAAATATAGTAGCAGTTGTAACCTGGTTTTGGGGGTATGGTGCAGGAGGTGTCCCTAAAAAAGTGCGATCTTCATCAGGAATTTGTGTGATCATCCCCACCAAACCGATCTGAATATTTAATCCAAAAGTCTGGATCTTTGTGCCGCGATAAATCCCTGAATTAAGGTTGTTGCCAAACGAATCGATAAAAGGTTGTAAGTAGCCTTTTGTATTGTCACTATCAAACTGCCGAATTGCATCTTCTAGGCTGGTTTGAGCTACAACAAGCTGAGGGGATAAACTTAATCCAAGCAAAAAAGCTAAACTTATAAAAATACGAAAAATCCTTTTCATAATATCCTCTTCTTTTTGATTAGCCTGAATAATTCATGAATAATGCATTCATGCTTAAAACTTCCAACTATGTCATCCCGTCACACGACGGGATCTATTTCCATACATTTGAATAAGGTACCCAACATGAATAGAGCACCTGGAATTATTGATTTATTCAAACTATAAATTTTAATAAATATGTTCATAATATTACCATAAAAAATCATTTCAGAAACATTTACTTTTTCACTTGTTCAAAATCAGTGGTTTTTAATCGGTACAAATAGATTCCTGAACTTGCAATATCGCCATTTTCATATTTACCGACCCATTTAATCGTGCAATTTCCAGCAGACTGAAGTTCATCAATGAGAGTAATTATTTTCTGACCTAACAGATTAAGAATTTCAATTTTTACATGGGTATTAATCGGAAGTTGATATCGAATTTCTGTAGCCGGGTTCTTTATCAATAGTTTGCAGACTTAATAAATATTTTGAAATAGTCTCACCCTGATAGATAATTTCTATCCTAAGGGATAAATTTGGAGTTTCGACATTGTTTCGGATTCCTGAACCCCCGAGCCTGCGGTCAGGGGCAGGCTCTGCCAAGGATAAGTTTCGATATTCGTATTTTAGGATTTATACTTAAAAGTACTTTTTCTTATATTCAACATATTTGCCGAATATGCGGCCTACATAATTTCTCGTTTCTAATGGTACATAATTCTTTACTTTGCTCCAATAACCGGATTTTCCGGCTTTGTTTTCTGCCCGTAAAATCCGAAACCTGCCCGCATTATAACTTGCAAGTGTAAATGCAAGACGATTAGTACCTTCCTTATCTCTCCAGAGTTGAAATAATTTTCTATCATAAAAACATCCCAGTGCAATATTCTGTTCCGGCAATAACAACTTTAGCACATCCGCCCCTAAATATTTTGCAGTGCCCGGCATCAACTGCATCAATCCGATGGCGCCCTTTCCACTACGTGCCTGGACTTCAAACCGGCTTTCGACAAATATTTGCGCGGCAATCAACCGCCAATCAAAGCCATATCTCCGGCTGTATTTTTTTATAATGTGATCATAAGGAGAAATCCGTCTTCGTGATAATAAAAGTTGAGAGTATATTTGAGATTCTCCTGTTCCGGTCTGTAATGAATCTGAATCTGTTGTCTCCTCGACAAATTCAGAAAGATCCTGGCTATTTTCAAAACCTGAGCATGAAATAAAAAAAGTCAAAAAAAACAAATAACTATATCTGGCCGATAACATAAGCCAAACCCAGGAAAAGAGCAGCTATCATAATAGCCAGACCGATATTGTGTTTCTCAGCAATTTCTACGCGAATATCCAACGGTTCAAGCCAATCGAATAAACGCCAGGCAAGGAAACATGCAATTGCAAAGAAAAGAGCTTTTAGAATGACATATGTAAAATTGATCAGGTAAGTTTGCAGAAGGTCTTGGAACATGGGATTCTCCTTTTTGATTGCCTTAGTTTGGAAATAAAAAAGTGCAGTTAGCTACTTAAAACCAACCGCACTTAAATTTTGATAATTGCAAAAAACCTCAAAAATAAATTTTGACCTTTTACAAATAAGTAATTTTTCCCATAATTGTCAATTAAAAAGAAGGCTTATAAATACTAGTTCCAGTTGCCCGTATCGGTTTGGTTACCTTGGGCATCCCAGGATGTCCATGTTCCGGTCCCATCGGTATTCCACTGCGCTTCATACACTTTTACGTTGTTTTCTTTTAATACCAGCGATCCTGATTTGTCGGAATTATTGAGCAATTCGTAGATTTGATTTGTAGCAAACAATTCTAGAGTGCCATTCTTATTATTGTTGCCGTCAACAACCCAGGTGAACTCTGCAGATTTTGTCGTTGAATTTTCCGAATAAATACTCCACACACCGGTATTGCCATCTAATTGAGCGACACCTTTCAAAGCAACCCAATTTGTATAGGTTACATTATTATCGCTGCCATTCACGGTAACCTGCCAATCTACCGAGCCATCGGAGTTCTTCTCTGCGAGTATATTCGCCGTAACTTGATCCCAAGTGACTTCCCATGAAAAGCTATTCTCGTCGACACTGGGACTTGTAAAAATTGCCAAATTAAGGTAATTCAACCCTATTGATGCGTTTCCATTAAAAAGGCCAATAAATTGTTGGAGATTGGCGGGTATATTATTGGATATTGGTCCATTGAAAACGATATTCGGAATTGACGGAATGACTGTATCTTCTCCCACCGGATTACTTTGATTAAAACACCCGACCCCAAACATCAAACCGACCATAGATAAAGCGAATAACTTACGAATTGACATGGTGAAAACCTCCTTTTAATGGATTAAAGTTTAAGCTGTTCCTTCTGATTCTTTATATCGGTAAATAAAATTCGAACTTGATAATGAGAATTAAAAATGTTTTAAACCTTAAACGCAGATGGATAGAATTACTTTGGCTAGGATAATACTTTAAGAAAGGAATCGTAAAATTAAATATTCAGTTGGTTAGTGAATCTTATCGAAATTTAAATAAATTATTCCATTTGACCACTATAACACAGAATTAATGAATTAATATTATTTCGGAAAAAAACTTTGTGTTTCACTCAAACAAACTCGCATCAAATATAAATTCCAAATCAACCGGAATATCAGAAAGCCCATCTATGATGGCCTGGGTTTCGGCAGGGATGGTCGCCAAATCAGCCAACCATTGGCTTGCTTTTTCATAATTGCCATCACCTTCGATCATCAGCAGGTCGGCCGCTAGCTTTTTCACAGCGTTTCGCATTCGTTTGAAATTAATATTGTAGCGTTTAGTTGCGGGATCAAATAAGATGGCTTTTTCATTCACCAGGTAGTTAAACGCAATCATGTTTGCTTTTGCATGGGCTTCAGTGGCCCCGAATCGAACTGAGCGAAAGATAGATGCGATAAATGTTACATAAGCCTTCTGCTCAAAATCAGAAGGGAGTACGCCAATTAGAACAAAATAACCCACATTGAACAGTCCTACGATATCTGCCTTTGCCTCTTCGATGGGCGAGTAGGTTTCTTTTAGCGCTTCACGTACGGTTACCCCATTTTTCCCTCTGACATAATTCAAACCCAACGGATGGGCCAATTCATGAAGAAGGGTGTTGGTGAAAAATGCATCACCGTCAACGAATGGCAGAATTTCATCGGCCAAAACACGAGCGGCTATTGGTACGAGTATTTTCTCGTATTTAGCCAGGATTATATTTTTTTCCTGAACTGTGCGCGCACCTTTTAACTCTCTCACTCGTTCATCATTAGGCAGTGAGAATGCTATACTTTTCACCGCCAGGTTCGCATCGCCTGAAGTAAAGATTGTATTGAATACTCCAATAGGAGCTTGCTGTGCCACACTTGCTTTTTTAAACATCCTGGGTACGGGCAACCGGTATTCAAGTTGATTCATCGATTTTACATATTTGTCCATTCGTTCAGTTTCTTTCATATCTCGAATCAACACGATCCCTTCATAAGACGCTTTCAAGCCAAGTAGTTGATCTTCATAAGTCTCTATAGGGCCAATCACAATATCCAGTTCGTTCTCCACCAATTCCATCCAGACCATATCGCTGTTAAAAAACTCACCTGACAATAAAGCGTCGGCACGTAAGTTTAGATATTTTTTAAACAAACTGTCGGATGTCATTTCAGCTGCCAGTTGAAGATGATTAGAAGCCACTTCCAAATTGGCACGATATTCCTGTTCGTAGGGTACAGCAACCAGAGATGCATTTTCTCTTTTGATTATAGTATTTAATAAATAGAATTGATCTTTCAGATCAGGATGATCCTGTACAAATTGTTCGAATTCCTGTTTAGTCATATCTTCAGGGTAGAATCCGGCGCCAGGCGGCTTCTCTGCAATTCCGATAAATGGATTTTCATTATCCTGCCGGTCGAATGGGCCATAATTGATTTTCAAAAAGTGCAGATAATCTTTGTCGACTGCTTTGGTCGAATTGATTAACTCTTGTCTCATTGACAAGGACTGGCTATAACTCTGCTGCCAAAATATATCATCGATGGCCTGGGCGGCCTTCACTAAGTGTTTTAGAATATTGAGTTGATTTTCATTCAGTTCATATTTTGCAACCCTCAATTCTACAGGTGCATATTTTTTTAATTTCGATTGGATAAATTCAGGGTCATCGAACCTTTTCATATTTGGACCTTCATACTGACTGCATGCAAATCCAAATATCAGGAGAGTGAAAAGTAATCCTAAATGCTTGCTCATACTTCCTCCATTTCTTAGGTAGTTTTTTAATAATCATTCAATTTAATACATTGCAAAATTAAACTTTAATAGGGTTGATCATAAAGAAATGTAGAAAACAGGTCCATAAAGTGACAATAAAAAATAGGGATTTCTGTCCTACAAATTATTTAATTGTAGTTTACTATTATTATTAAAATTAACAAGAATTGAATTTCTTGTTTTAACAACAAAAAACAATGATTGAATATCGAAGTTACATGGAGTTAATAGAATAACAAGGAAGAAAATAATGGACAAATGGCTCACAGCAATTCTAACGCTACTATTCTTTGCTGCTTGCGGAACTACGGAAAACAAACCTGTCATTCTCGGAATCGACCGATTGGTGGAAGAATTCTCACCCCTGATAGAAGGAAAAAGAATTGGATTGATTACCAACCCATCAGGCGTCAGCAGTTCTTTGCAATCCGACATCGATTTGTTGTATGCGGATGGCAGGTTTGAGTTAACCGCCCTGTTTGGACCGGAACATGGCGTGCGTGGAGATGTCATGGCTGGTCATAAAATTGCAGACGATAAAGATCCAAAAACAGGAGTGCCGGTTTACAGCTTGTATGGAAAAACCTTCAAGCCAACTCCCGAAATGCTTGTAAACGTCGATATCCTTCTTTTCAACATCCAGGATATCGGCATTAGACCCTATACTTATATTTACACGATGTCCCGGGCAATGGAGGCTGCCAAAGAACAAAATATTCCCTTCGTTGTGTTAGACCGTCCGAATCCGTTAGGGGGGACTCTAGTCGAAGGTGCCGTTTTGAAACCCGAATTCAAATCAGGAATCGGACTTTACCCGATCCCATATATCCACGGCATGACAGTTGGAGAATTGGCCAAACTATTCAATGAAGAGTTTGAGATTAACTGTGAGCTAACAATTGTTCCCATGAAAAACTGGCGACGAAATATGATTTTTCAGGAAACCGGTTTAACCTGGATCCCAACTTCACCGCATGTTCCCCACCCCGAAACCTGCTTTTATATTGCCGCCACAGGCGGATTCGGTGAATTAGAAACCTTGTCTCCCGGGGTTGGAACACCCCAGCCTTTTGAATTGTGTGGCGCACCCTGGATCGATGGTGAAAACCTGGCAAATGTTATGAATGAATTGGACCTTCCGGGTGTGTATTTCCGGCCGTTGTTTTTCCGGCCATATTACCTTCGTTTTGTTCAGGAGCGCTGCGGCGGTGTGCAATTGCATATCCGGGATTATAAAAAATTTAAACCGATAGATACGGAAATCCGGCTGCTTGCTGCAATCCGGGATTTATTTCCTGAGCATGATTATTTCGATGAATCCAACCGAACAGCAAGTTTCGATCGTGCCTATGGTACTGACCAGGTTCGAAAAGCGTTAATTGCGGGTAAATCCGCTGACGAGATTTTGGCTTCCTGGCAGGAAGAGCTGGAGGAATTTATGAAGGTTCGCCAGAAGTATTTGATTTATGATTGAAATCCTCACGCAGCTTATACGCTTTTTTGCTGTGGAATCACTTGTTTAAATCCAATATTTTTAGTTGTTAAAAACCTGTTTAAAAGAGGATTCACTTATCAATTCGATGGGCTTAAATAACCACAATTTTTATTTACGGATTATCATTGATTTTAACGGATTCTATTTAAATGGGAAATTCGTTACCGGCAAGGGAATCCATTTCCATCCGGTATCTATTTATTTTGCAATTATAATGAAAAGGAGTCAGATTGGGGAAAATTTACAGTAGCTCGGTGAAGAGAAGCAAACCTCTGGTCGGTGTTACGGGAATCATTGGCAGCGGAAAAACTACGGTCAGTCGGTTATTCGGAAAGTTAGGCGCAGCAATTTTTGATGCAGATGTTGCAGCCCGTAAATCAACTGAAGATGTGGAAATAATTTCGAGAATTGGAGAAACTTTCGGCAACCAGATTTTTGATTCCAATGGAATCCTGGATCGGAAAAAACTTGCCAATATCGTTTTTAGCAGCGAAAGCAAACTTCGACAATTAAACAGCATAGTTCATCCTCATGTAAGAAAACAAATGTGGAACTTCGTCGAAGTTCAGCAAGAATTGGCGGAAGTTGCGCTGATCATCATTGACTCTCCTTTAATCTATGAGACCGATCTATATACCCATCTCGATTTCATAGTGGTTGTTTCGTCAGATATAGAGGCGTGTATTCAACGCGTACAACAACGCAATGGCTTAAGCCGGGAAGAAATTCAAGATAGGCTTTCTCGCCAAATTCCACTTGAAAAAAAAATAAAAAGAGCGGATTTTAATATAGATAACAATAACCAGGTTAAAAGTTTGAATAAACACGTTCAATCCGTTTTCACAAACATTATGAGGAAATGGGAGTCAAATGCAGACTGAATTTTATGAGACTAAGGGAAAATTTAAGGGTATCCTATTAGGGATTGCCCTCATAATCATCGTGGGATTATTGTATTACACGGATAAGATGGTCGATGACCTTCGCGACGAATCCCGTAATATCTTACAATATTATGCTGGCTTTTACGCCAGTGCAGCTGCAGAAACAAATTCAGATGTCAGTTTCATTTTTGAAGAAATCATAAAACGCACCTATTTCCCAATTATACATACTGATCAACAAAAAAACCCACTAGCCTGGAAAGGAATAGGAGATATTGATTCGCAAAAGACACCTGAAAATCTTGAATATGTTAATCGCATCAAGGAAAGAATGAGTACAGTTGCCAATCCTATTCCAATTGAGTATGTAGATGCAACCCATGGCAATCAGATTCTGGGTTACCTCTACTATGGAGATTCAACCACAATTAACCGTTTGCGCTGGCTGCCTTATATTCAGATTGGTTTGGTAACCCTATTTATTTTGGTGGGTTTTATTGGATTTAGCACCATTAAAAAGAGCGAAGAACGATTTCTATGGGTAGGTATGGCAAAGGAAACCGCCCATCAGCTCGGGACGCCGCTTTCCTCTTTAATGGGATGGATCGAAATAATTCGTGAAAGATCTTACAATCGCCCAAAAACGATAAAAGTTATTGAAGAAATGGAACTGGATGCTGACCGTCTCAGGAAAGTAGCGGAGCGGTTCTCTCAAATCGGCTCACAATCAGATTTAAAGCCCCATGACGTAAATAAAATATTGACCACTGTGTCGACGTATATGTGTAGACGAATTCCACAAATGAATAAGAAGATCAGAATTGAGGACGAGTTGCAAGACATTCCAACCATACCTATAAACGTCGATTTGATGGAATGGGTATTCGAAAATCTTGTCAAAAATGCAGTTGATTCCATCAACCATGACCAGGGTTTAATCCGGATTATTTCAGGCATGTCTGATAAAAAGGGTTACAATATTTATGTAGATATAATTGACAATGGACGAGGAATCGCAAATAAAAATAAAGATGATATTTTCAGACCAGGGTTCAGCACCAAAAAACGGGGTTGGGGTTTAGGTTTAAACCTAGCAAAACGTATTGTGGAAGAATATCATAATGGTAGGATATTGCTTAAAGAAACCGGGCCGGAAACAGGTACTACAATGAGAGTTTATTTGTAGGATCATAGACCAAAGGGAAAACAAAAATCCAAATGAATAATAATCAAATCAATGACCAAACAAAACATAAAGCAGGCTATGTAAGTATTCTCGGTCGTCCGAATGTTGGTAAGTCAACATTCTTAAACCAGGTATTGGGGATTAAACTTTCAATAACATCGCCAAAATCCCAGACGACAAGACATCGGATATTGGGAATACACTCCAGTGATAATTTCCAAATATTGTTCCTGGATACACCTGGAATGATTAAACCACAATACTTGCTTCAGGAATTTATGATGGGTTCCGTAAAAACGGCAATGGAGGATTCCGATCTGGTTTTATTTATGATTGAGGCTTCGGATAAGTTGAGAATGGAAGATGAATTAATCCTGGATGGATTTAAATCCATAAAAAAACCAATTTTGATTTTGATCAATAAAATTGATTTAGTAAAAAAAGGCCGCCTATTGCCTTTGATCCAGCAAATCTCAGAAACTTTCGAAAGTTCGGTAATAATTCCCATTTCTGCTTTAAATAAAGATGGCCTGGAAATCGTTGTCGCAGAAATTGTGGCACGGTTGCCGGAAAGTCCACCCTACTATCCACCCGAAATGTTAACTGAACACCCGGAACGTTTTATCGTTTCTGAAGTGATTCGTGAGAAAATTTTTGAATTTTATGGAGAAGAAATTCCTTATTCAACCACTGTAGTGATTGATGAATTTCACGAACAAGAAGGGAAAAAAGACGTCATTAGCGCAATCATTTTTGTTGAAAGAACCAGCCAAAAAGGAATTCTGATCGGCAAAAATGGTGTGGCGTTAAAGAAAATTGGTGAATCCGCACGTAAAGATATTGAATCTTTTTTACAGCGTCCGGTATTTTTAAAGTTGTGGGTTAAAGTAAAACTAAGGTGGCGAAGAGACGCAAATGCTATTCGTGAATTTGGTTATGGTTCAAAACTTCCCAGAAAGTAATATATGAAAGTTGTTTTCTTATTTGTAGATGGTCTGGGAATCGGGAGACAGGATAAAGAAACCAATCCTTGCTGCTTCGATGAAACCGGAATTTTCCAAATATTCCAAAATAGTCGTCCAAACTTTCTACCCTTTGATGGAATTTCGTTAGAGTTGGATGCAACAATGGGTATTAGCGGATTGCCCCAAAGCGCAACCGGGCAAACAGCATTATTAACCGGTATCAATTCTGCTCAATTACTTGGCCGGCATCTCAGCGGCTTTCCGAATAAAACCCTCCGGGAAGCATTGCTCAAACAATCTCTTTTATTAAAACTAAAAAAGAAAAGGAAAAAACCTGCATTTTTAAATGCATTTCGCCCTCTTTTTTTTGAATTGGAAGAGAATGAAATTTTACGATTATCCGCAACGACAATCGCTAATCATGCCGCAAATTTACCCTTTTTTACACTAGAAGACATTATTCAAAAACGGGCAATTTACCAGGATTTCACAAATTATGATTTGATCGAAAAAGGATTTGAAATGCCGGTTTATACACCTGAAGAAGCTGCTGAAATTGTTGCCGAGGCAACGAATCGATATGATTTTATCTTGTATGAATATTTTAAATCAGACAAAGCCGGTCATAATCAGGATATGCCGCTTGCAATTGCAGAAATTCAAAAATTAGGCCGTTTTGTTTTCGATTTTCTTAATCGAATCGATCTGACCGAAACGATTGTCATCCTCACAAGTGACCATGGTAATATTGAGGACCTGTCGACGAAATCACATACTCGCAACCCCGCAATGACAATAACCTGGGGAGCAAATAAAAATCAAATTGCCGGGAAGTTAAAATCAATTACAGATTTAACACCTGCAATCGTTTTTCTTATGGACTCCAATTAAAAAATAATGCAACAAATAGCATATTGATGATTCTAAATAAATATTGAAATCGAAACTTATCAAAAATTGCAAAGAATATTGTCATAGTACAAATCTTAAATTTTCACTACTTACAACAAATTAGGAGGCATTTTATGAAAAAAATACCACTTATATTAATCTGCTCCGGATTTATTTTTGCAAATCTAACGTTTGCCCAAATAAACGTTGGTGTTATTGGTGGTTTCAACATCACTGATGTAGATGTAAGCGATGTAGAGGATAATGTAGACACCGGCACCCGCTCTGGTTATGGGATAGGCGGTGTTCTTAATTTTAGCTTAGGCCCAAAGCTCAAACTTGTCTTTCAGCCTATGTATTCACAAAAGGGAGCAGAACTAAATATTACCGATGATCCGGATTTTTTTGGTGCAGTGGGAGGAATCACATTTCCGCTGGGTGGAAATTGATTAGTTAGTTAGTTATCATTTGCTCAAATATAGGCTGCATTAGAAGACGATAATATCCAAATTTATTCTTAGTGCTGCCTTTATTTATTCAAAATAATTTTCCTGTAACCTTTCCTCAAAAATCACGTCCTCCAAAGTTACTACTTTATACTATAAATCGTTGCAATCAACTGTAGCTTAATTAGTTCACATTAATCATTAGAAAAATTTTATTGATTTGATTCCCTAATAATCCAGGAGTAATTATGCTTAAAAATTATTTAATCATTGCATTGAGAAATCTTAAGAAATATAGAGCCTATTCTTGGATAAATATTATTGGCTTAGCAGTAGGAATGGCTTGCTGTATTTTGACCCTTCTTTATGTTCAGAATGAACTCAGCTATGATAAATATCATGAAAATGCAAACCGAATTTTCCGATTAGCCATGAGAAGCCCAGGAAATACTTATGGGCGTGGTATTGAAGGTATCGCAAAAATACCTGGCCATTGGGGACCGGCTGCGCATCAGGATTTACCGGAAATCGAACGATCGGTTCGATTCATGTTTTTTAATCAGACCTTGGTGTCCAGGGAAGAAAAAAGATTTTATGAAAACAATGGATTTTACACCGATTCTACAGGTTTTGCTTGGCCAAGATAATACACACAGATCAACAAACAATACGGCTTTTAAATAAAAACAATAATTTAGCCACGGATTCGCGCGGATAAAACACGGATACGCCAGTAGGCGCACAAGTTTTAATAAATGGAGCTTTAAATTTCACTATTTGAACTTAAAACATTTCCACCAATTTCAAATTGAATGTAATGATTTTTATTTTTTTATTCTAAACGGATTTTATCCGTGTCAATCAGTGAAAATCCGTGGCTAAATAATTTGTTGCGGCCCAAGGCTGCGCTGTGTTAGTCTGTGGCAAGAATAAGTACGCATTATTAGGATATTCCTTTAAAACAATTCTATACTCCAATTTTTAAGTTTCCGATCCAATTCCCTGGCATTGTTAACAAATCTATCTAATTCTGTCCAAAATTCCTTACTGTGATTTTTTATGCGGGTATGTACTAATTCATGCACAATTACATAATCCATTAATTCCGCAGGTAATAGAGTCAGCTTCATGTTGAGGTTAATATTATTTTTTGACGAGCAACTCCCCCATCTTGTTTTCTGGGTTTTTATGAATACTTTTTTGTATTGAAAACCATGTTTTGCAGCCAATTGAACCAATCGAGAAACTAATGTCTTCTTTGCAATTTCACGGTCTATAGTTGCAGAATGAGGCTTTTGCTTTTTACTTTGAAGCTCAATTTTCTTTAGATGTTTTCGAATCCACGGGATCTTTGCATAAACAAACTCTTCTGCTTTTTTTATGGAAATCCCAATTGGAATACCAACCCGGATTCCATGGATAGGCTTTATAGAAATATTGAGATATTTAGCTCGCAAGCTTCTCTCGAACAATACCAGACCGACACCATCAATATAAATTATGGTGGATTTCATCAATAACCTCATATCATCATTTAGCAATTTGTTTTAATTTGGAACAAATATTGCAGTAAATATAATTATTATGACGCTGTTATGCGTAAACGCTGTTACAAATCGATATTAATGAATTTATTGTATCAACTTGTGACAATTATATGCTATTCTGTAATACATAATTAAAGGATTAATATGTATTGGAAATGGAATTCCACTAGTATTGAAATGGCGTGCAAACTAATATTGTATTGGCAAGCACGAACGTTTAAGAAAAAACTCCTCAACATATTACCCCTTTTCCAACTAGTTTGCTTGGTTTTGTATTTACCTATAAATAATAATTTAGAGCCAAACAAATCAATTTTTCTTTTTAAGGAGCAGAGATGAATATGTCTAAAACTGATTCTAACCTGGGGCAAGTTATTTATAATAACGGCCAAATGAATTTAGATAAAACACTGCGAAAATCATTAAAAAATAAAGATTCATTAGAATCTGAATTGCGCAATAATTATCACCTCGATTCCATAATTGGCCATCACCCAAAAATTGTTAATATTCTTAAATTTATTTGCCAGATTGCGAAAACCCAGGCTACGGTACTGATACAGGGTGAAACAGGTACAGGAAAAGAATTGGTTGCACGGGCCCTACATGAAAATAGCGATCGAAAAGATCAAGCTTTTGTGCCAGTGAATTGTGCGGCTATTCCTGAGAATTTAATGGAATCAGAACTATTTGGCCACCAGCGAGGTGCATTTACAGGAGCCGTCCAAAATAAAAAAGGCTGGTTTGAAATTGCAAATGAGGGTACCATTTTTTTGGATGAAGTAAATGAAATGCCCTCCAGTTTGCAGATTAAGTTACTACGTGTTCTCCAATCGAAAGAATATCATCGTCTCGGTAGCACAGAAATACAAAAAAGCAATGCCCGTGTAATAGCAGCTTCATCGGGCAATTTGAAAGATATGGTCGCTAATGGTTCATTTCGAAAAGAAGCTTTTTTTAGACTTAGTGTTATCGAAATAGATTTACCCTCACTTCGAGAGCGAAAAAGTGATATAACTACACTTGCTGAATATTTTTTAGACCATTTCAGTAAACAATATGATAGGAAAATGTTAAAATTTTCAAAGGGTGTATTAACAGTTTTTCAAACTTATGATTTTCCAGGTAACATTAGAGAACTTGAACACGCAATACATCATGCAGTAATCGTTGCGGAAAATGATCTAATTCAAATAAACCAATTGCCTAAAAGCATGCATATTGAAACAAATAGAGAAACCCCAAAAGGTGTGTCCACATTTAAACAAGCCAAACAGAATGCAGTTGAAAGTTTTGAAAAAGAATATATCATCGACTGTTTGAAAATTTCCATGGGGAATATTACACAAGCTGCAAAATATGCAGGATTACATGTCACCAATCTTCATTCAAAAATAAAAAAATATAACATCAATCCGTATTCATTTAAAGTCATGCCTGGTTAAAATACCAAATACGATATCATCTATTTTCAGCTGGAATGGTATTGGTTCACCTTAAAAAATAAAGGATGAACCTGAATTTATCCTAGATAGAAATTCAAAAAAGCCATATCCGAACTAAAAAAAATAAAGTATTTCTGTATTCTTTCGATAATATCTACAATAATGAAAATTAAAAGGGACAAGCACTGGGATGGATTGTAATGCACGTCCGTGTGATTTACATACTTTCCAGCTTGTCCCTTTCTTTTTAACTTTATAATATCCCTTGTTGAGTAGTAGCGGAAAGCTCCACACCTTGAAAATAAATTATCTTTCTATAGCTGTTTACAGAAGAGTAGTATAAATTCAATTTTTTACAACTTTATAATTTTCATTAAGGTGTCCCAGGATGAATAGTGCACTAGACCACAGATCATTACTATGCAATTATTATTCCAAGAATTTTTATTCATTTTGTCAAAAAAATTTGAATTTTCTGATAAATATAAAATAAGTTTAATTATATAATAATTAAATAGTTGATTATCATATTTATTGGAATTTTAATCATTGTGTTAAAATTACTTTTTCGTTCTGCTTAAAAATTATTTGAACTTCATTGAGGCAGTGTTTCAAATTGATACACTTTTAAAGCGTTAATTTGCCATTACTTTAAATTGGAATTATTAACTATGGAAAAACATTTTACATTACAGTCTTCAGAATTGATAAAATACATAAAAAATGCTCGTACACAATCATTGAAATTAATTGAAGATTTAAGCGATAATCAGTTGATGAACCAGCAAGTCGAAACCGTAAATCCTCTTTTGTGGGAGATTGGTCATGTTGCCTTTTTTCATGAAGTGTTTTTATTAAGACTGCTTGATCACTCTGAACCCATGATTGAAGGTCGTGATGAATTATATGACTCATTCCTGGTCGCCCACGATGATCGCTGGCATTTACCATTACTCGATCGCGCTGCTGTTTTTGATTATATGGAGACGGTATTAAACTGTATGATAACTCGATTGGACAATCACGAACCAGGCGCTTGGGAAACTTATCTTTATTTACTCTGTGCTTTTCATGAAGACATGCACGCCGAATCCTTTACTTATTCTCGACAGACATTGGATTATCCCGCTCCAAAATTTAACTTGGAAAATATTGATCCGGATATTATCCAGGCAGGTTCACATCCAGGCGATGTGGAAATTCCTGGTGGAATTTATCATTTGGGTGCGACAAAAGATCAGCCATTCGTCTTTGATAATGAAATGTGGGCTCACCCCATTGATATTGAACCCTTCAAAATTGCTAAAGCCGCAGTAACAAACAGTGAGTTTTGTGAGTTTGTAGAAGCAGGAGGGTACGAAAATCTTCAATATTGGAGCTATGGCGGCAAAATCTGGCTCAAGAAATTCAAACCTAAACATCCGCTGTACTATATGCAGGATGGGAAACTTTGGTATCGTAAAAATTTTGAACCCTTCATTCTTTTGGAAGATCATTGCCCTGTTATCCATGTCAATTGGTATGAGGCTGAGGCTTATTGTAATTGGGCAGGAAGGCGTTTGCCAACGGAAGCTGAATGGGAATTAGCTGCATCGGGAGAAGTCTCAAATGATGGCAGAATAACAGAAAACAAACGGTTTTATCCATGGGGTGATAATCCGCTTAATCGGGAGCATGCAAATCTTGATCATCGGTTTGGTGGGTGTGTTGATGTTGCAGCATTCCCTGATAGCGATAGCGCATTCGGCTGTCGGCAGATGATCGGAAACGTTTGGGAATGGACATCCTCCCCATTCTACCCTTTCCCAGGATATATTGTGGATCAGCCTTATAAGGAGTATTCTGCCCCTTGGTTTGGTTACAACAAAGTATTGCGTGGCGGATGTTGGGCGACCAGCTCAAGTCTTATCCGGAATACTTATCGCAATTTTTATTTACCTCACCGAAATGATGTGTTTGCTGGATTTCGTACATGCGCAAAATAGTGATTCACAATACTATCCTAAAATAATGGATTCCTTGTAGCCTCATATCCGGATATTGGTGATTTTGTTTTGTACAAGATTTTACGAACTGCAAATATGAACAAGAACATAAGAACTAACAGGGGTATGCAAAGTAAATTAATAAAATTCCAACCGACATGATGTATGATCACTCCTGCCAGCAAAGATGCTAATGCAGAAATAGCAAAAATTGAAAAATCATTAATTGCCTGGGCATTAAATCGTTCTGTTGAATGGTAAGTTCGAGTTAATAGAGTTGTCCCACTTACGAATAAGAAATTCCAACCAATCCCTAATAAAAATAATGCACCCCAATAATATTGTAATTGGTGGCCCAATAAAGCGATAGAAATACTGGCACTCAAAAATACACTGCCTGCAGTCATTACTTTTAAAACACCTAATCGTGATATGATTGTACCCGTAAAAAGGGATGGAAGATACATCGCTATCACATGGATTTGAATAGTCCGGGCAGTATCTTCTAATGAATATCCTTCAAATACATGCATACTGACCGGAGTTGCTGTCATGATAAAACTCATCATACCATAGGCAACGACGCCAGCTAATACAGCTAAGATGAAGAGTGGTTGTTTTATTATCTCTTGCAAAGGGCGTTCTTTAGCCAATATCCCTTCATCTTGAACTTCAACATCGTCATAAAAATATAATAAAATAGCCGCTAAAAGTGACATTATTGCAAGTCCCAAAAAGGATCCGCTATAGACACCAAAGTCCAACAAATCTTTCGCGCGACTAGCAATTTCAGGCCCTAAGTAGGCTGCTCCTATTGAGCCAATTAAGACAAACGAAATTGCTTTACTTGATTGATTCGGCTTTACACTCTCAGCAGCAGCAAAACGGTATTGTTGGACAAATGCGAGATTTGCTCCTATGAATAACATGGTAAAACAGAATATGATAAAACTCTCTGTCCAAATGGCGTAAGCAGCAAATAAAGAAGCAACTGCTGAAGTCAGTGCAGATGCAATGAATCCACGCCGACGACCTATAAACTTCATCACATGAGCTGCAGGAATTGTGAATATTGCAATACCAACAATCATAATGGAAACAGGCAGAGTAGACAACATGGGATCACGTGACAGTTTGGCACCTACAACACCACCCAATAACGTAATCATGGGGCCGCCAGCCATTGCAAATGCTTGACTAATACTTAGAATAAGTACGTTACGAATTTAAATTACTCCTTGCAAAAATTAATTTTGCTCTTATATTTACCACCTTATAACTTTAAAATTTATGTTTTGAAACATTTACTACTACATGCCGTAGTAAGTTTCAAAATAAGTTAAAAAATTAATAAATAAACAAATTCTTGTTTTTACTGTCCAAAAGACAATGCAAATAGAAGTCATTACACATACCCCTAAAAATTCTCTGAAAGGAAACCGCATTACCGCTCAAAGGTGGACACGATATTTGAGACAATTAGGGCATAAAGTGACTATTTCACAAAACTTTCGCAAAAACAATTGCGATTTAATGATCGCTCTTCATGCAAGTCACACCTTTCCGGCAATTGAGGAGTTCCACAAAAATTGTCCAGGCAAACCAATTGTGGTCCTATTGACTGGGACAGACATTCACAAAGATATTCACACAAACCCTAATGTTAGGAAATCTTTGGAATATGCTGACCGCCTAATATTGTTACAGCCTCTTGGTATCCGGGAATTACCCGTTGAATTTCACCGCAAAGTTCGAGTCATTGTTCAATCTGCTGAAAAGCTCAATGGAAATATCCAAAAACGAAAAAGAACATTTGACGTTAGCGTGATTGGCCACCTCCGCAAAGTAAAGGATCCTTTCATTACAGCTTATGCCGTTCGAAATCTTCCTGATGAATCACAAATTCGAGTACTTCATGTTGGCGATGTTCTGGAACCTGAAATGAGAAGTATTGCATTGCAAGAAATGGCAAATAATAGTCGCTATTTTTGGCTCGGCAAAAAACCCCGGTGGCAAACACTCATTATTTTAGCAAGAAGCCGGGTTGTAGTATTATCTTCTTTAATGGAAGGTGGACCCAGCGTCCTTTCGGAAGCGGTTGTGGCCGGTGTTCCGATATTGGCTTCACGAATATCAGCTACCCTTGGATTATTGGGTGAAGATTATCCCGGCTTTTTCGAAGTTGGCGATACTTCAGCTCTTTCAAAACTCCTCTATAAAACGGAAACGGATCCTCAATTTATGGCGGCTCTCAAACAAAAAATCAATTTATTGGCCGATAAATTTGATCCGTCAGTTGAAAAATTATCATTAAAAAAATTGTTAAAAGAATGGAACTCAGAAAACCAGAATTGATTTTATCAATCAGGAGACAAATAGATGTCAAGTGATGCAATACAAAAACATACTCTGACCAGCCTGGCAAAAACCTGCGGTTGAGCGGCTAAAATCAGCCCGGTCGGGTTGGGTGAGTTGTTGCAAAAATTTTCAAAAGATCAGGATCCAAATCTATTGGTTGGGTTTGAAACCAGTGATGATGCCGGCGTCTATCGATTAAACGATGATACAGCACTAGTCACTACTGCAGATTTTATTACTCCCCCGGTGGATGATCCATTCCTGTACGGTCAAATAGCGGCTGCCAATTCTTTGAGTGATGTGTACGCAATGGGAGGCCGGCCCATAACCTGTTTGAACCTGGTGGGTTTTCCATCGAATAAATTAGAACCGGAAGTACTTCACGGGATTGTGGCAGGCGCCCTGAGTAAAATCTCAGAAGCAGGAGCAGTATTAGCCGGCGGCCATACTACTGAAGATGAAGAACCGAAATTTGGATTATCTGTAACAGGGATCGTTCATCCTAAAAAAATATGGAGAAATGTTGGCGCGAAACCGGGAGATGTGTTGATATTGACAAAGCCAATTGGCAGCGGGGTCATTTTCAACGCAAATCTAAAAAACTGGGTGTCCACAGATGCCTTGAACGAATGTATTGAAATTATAACGACCTTAAACAAAGCACCGGCAGAAGTTATGGCTAATTTCGAAATCCACGCAGCGACAGACATTACCGGCTTCGGGCTGGCTGGCCATTGTTTTGAAATGGCAGACGGCTCTAACGTTACCCTGAAAATCTCCATGGATCAAATCCCCGTGATGAATGAAGCATTGGCAATGTATGAAAAAGGGATGAGCACCGGCGTTAACCTTTATAACCGTCAAATGGTTGGCGATCATATTCGTTTTCAGAGAGATCTTCCAGGCTGGCATGAGGAGATCGTATTTGATCCGCAGACAAGCGGTGGGCTTTTGGTAGCAGTTCCCAAGGCGCAGGGTGAAGGCTTGTTGCATGAATTACATAATGCCGGCGTCAAGCAAGCAAAAACGATTGGAACTGTAACCGATTTACAAAATTCAACGAATCTAATTTTTTATTAAGTGTCTTCAGAACAATCAACAAGAGTTAGACAACATTAAAATCCTAGACAGAAATAGAAAAAAAGTGACGCGAAAATTTATACCTGCTATATTGTTATTATTGCTGGGAACAAGCTCATTATTCGCTCAGAATCACAAATTTTCCGGATTGGTTTACGCAGATGCGTATTGGGTAGCCGCAAACCACAATTCAAATTATGAGAATCAAAATGGATTCTGGTTTCGACGTATTTACTTTACTTACGATAATCAATTGAGTGATGCTTTCTCAACTCGGTTACGCTTTGAAATGAATAGCCCAGGTGACTTTTCTACTAAATCAAAATTGAATCCTTTTGTGAAAGATGCATATCTTAAATGGAACCTGGGTCAACACGATATTTATGTTGGAATTTCAACATCGCCAACTTTTGCTTTCTTAGAAAGCGTATGGGGATATCGCTCGGTTGAGAAAACGCTTGCCGATTTACATAAATTTGGATCTTCAAGGGACACTGGCATCGCCTTCAAAGGCAGCCTGGATCAGAATAAACGGTTTCAATACCATGCTATGCTCGCTAACGGAAATGGTACAAGTTCTGAAACCAATAAAGAGAAAAAAATCATGTTGGCGTTTGCTATCGAACTTGTCAAGAACTTGTTTGTCGAGGGATATAGTGACTGGAATGGCATGCCGGATGGGAAGGATCGGTATACAAAGCAAGGATTCATCGCCTATAAAACATCTACATTTAGAATCGGAGCCCAATTTTTACATCAAACACGCAAACAGGGGGATGGCCTTGACAGTCAAAAAATAAGATGGGGTTCTGTTTTTACAGCTGCAAAGCTTGGAGAGAAAGTATGGGGTTTTGCTAGAGTAGATAGAGGCTTTGATCCTAACCCTTCTGGCGAAAGTCTTTCTTATCTTCCTTTTTCCGACCAGGCAAAATCGAAGCTTATTATAGCTGGTCTTGATTTTTCAGTAGAAGAGAATGTCCATATTATGCCTAATTTTGAACTAGTAAACTATGACGTGGATGAAGGTGAAGCCCCTTCAACCGACTTTATCCCACGTTTGACTTTTTATTATACCTGGTAGATAATGCCTGGCTTGAATTACTATTCATGTGAGTAAGTGGATGAATAAATTTATTTTAATTGCTGTTTTCTATTTGATATCAGCAAGTTCGGTTCTCCCGCAGACTTTTCGTTTTACAGCAATTCCTGATGAAAACACACATCGATTGCAGCAGCGATTCAACAAAGTAGCTGTATACCTCTCAAAAGTTCTAAATGTGGAAGTGAAATATATTCCTGTAAAGTCATATGCTGCATCCGTTGCTGCGTTTAAAAATAACGAGGTCCAATTGGCCTGGTTTGGTGGGCTCTCCGGAGTAAGAGCGCGCAGGGCTATCCGAGGCGCGCAAGCCATTGCGCAGGGAGAAGAAGACGTACAGTTTTATTCCTATTTTATTGCCAATGCCAAAACAGGAATCAAAGAGAAAACAGATTTCCCAGCAAGCATCAAGGGCAAGACCTTTACTTTTGGATCTAAAGGATCCACCTCCGGACGCTTGATGCCGGAGTATTTCATTCGCGATCATTTTGAAAAAGCCCCTGGAGATATTTTCAAAAGAGTGGGTTTTAGCGGCGATCATTCCAAAACCATCGCTTTAGTGCAATCCGGCAGTTACGAGATCGGTGTATTGAATTACAAAGTTTGGGAAAATGAATTAATGGCTGGAAAGATTGATACAAACAAAGTGACAATCATCTGGAAAACTCCAACCTACCCGGATTACAATTGGTCCATCCGGCCGGATTTGGAAAAAACATTCGGGGAAGGATTTATCCAAAAAGTAAAAGACGCTTTACTTAACATGAGTGATCGCGAACTATTGGATTCGTTTCCTCGTAAGCGGTTTATCTCAGCAGATAATTCAATGTACAATTCCATTCTCGAAACAGGAATCAAAATAGGTTTAATTGACAATTGATATTTTTTAAACAGTCAGGAGAATTCATATCATGGTTTATCCCGTTAATCCTGTCAAAAAATCTTTTATGAATCATCCATAACAATAATTAGATTCGGAAATGTTCAAACTAAAAAACGTCTCAATCAAATACGAAGACACCAAGGCGCTTCATAACATCTCGCTTGAAATCAATGAGGGAGAAAAGGTGGCTTTGATCGGTCCCAGTGGCGCTGGTAAAACAACATTACTTCGGACTTTATATGAACTTAAACGTGAAAATGCAGCTTTCATTCACCAGGATTACGCACTGGTTCCACAGCTTTCGGTATTTAATAATGTCTATGCAGGTCGTTTGGATCGATATACCACAGCTTATAACTTGCTCAATCTTATTAAACCACAGAAAAATGAATTGGAGCAAATAAACCTGGTTTTAAAACGATTACAATTGGAAGAAAAAAAGTTCAATAAAGTAGGGGCACTATCAGGAGGTCAGCAGCAAAGAGTAGCGGTGGCACGGGCGTTATTCAGGGGAGGGGATGTTTTGCTTGGCGATGAACCTGTTTCTTCTATCGATCCACACCAGGCTGGTACTATTGTGGGCATTCTTACCGAAGCCACGAAAACGGTTGTTCTTTCACTGCATTCTGTTGAATTGGCTCTGCAATATTTTAGTCGGATTATAGGGCTCCGATTGGGTAAAGTACTTTTTGATCTGCCACGTAAAGATATCAACGATTCACTTCTCGAAAAACTATTTCATCCTTGCTAAGAACCAGTCTATATTTTTTGGGGGTGGGCTTCTTATGTCTTTTATTATCTGATATAGAAATTTCAACCTTAGATCCGTGGGGAGAAATTCAAAGGTTATTATCAGGAATAATCACACCCGATTTTTGGGTTCTTTACGAATTTCGCACTGCTTTCCTGAACACATTGATATTTGCACTTTGCGGGATATCTCTTAGCGTCCTGTTCGGCACTTTCCTGGCTTTCTTCTTTAAATACCATATCGTTCGACTATTTTGTGCCTTTATTCGTGCCATCCATGAAATTTTTTGGGCATTCATTTTACTCCCGATCGTTGGATTGAATCCGGTTTGTGGGGTATTGGCTATTGCCATTCCTTACACCGGAATTTTTGCTAAGGTCTACTCCGAAATACTCCAGGAAGCAGATCAAAAGCCATTGAAGGCATTACCAACACACACCGGACCACTTGGAAAATTCTTTTACGGTATTTTCCCGGTTATTATTGAAGATGTAAAACACTACACTTCTTATCGATTTGAGTGCGCCTTGCGCTCCAGCGCGGTGTTGGGATTTATTGGATTGCCCACATTAGGATTCCATTTGGAGACCGCCTTTCGAGAAAGCCTGTATTCCGAAGCTGCTGCAATATTGATCATTTTCTACCTTTTAATCGCCTCGCTGAAATACTGGTTGAAAGCAAGGTTGGTGCCAATTTACGTGATCGCAGCGTTCTTATTGATATCTACTGAGACATCATTCTCCTGGGACAATGTTACACGCTTTTTCACCTATGATATTTTGCCATGGCCCATGAGAAGGGAGGGTTTTTTAGACGGTAGTTATGCGATTGCATTTCCCATTCAACAGATCTGGCAGTGGACATGGGATATTTTAAAAAGTGAAGCAATTCCCGGAATTTGGCACACAGTAATACTCACTCAAATTGTTCTGGTAGGTACCGGCTTGTTTACGCTAATTGGATTTCCCATCGGCTCCCAGCATTTTTGTATGCCTGCAATTTGTAGAATCGTACGGTATCTTTTGATTATTATTAGAACTACACCGGAATACATCATGGCCTATGTTTTGGTGCAATTGATGGGACCGTCCATGTTACCTGCGATTTTAGCAATTACTTTCCACAACGGTGGAATTTTATCTCACTTAATGGTTAAAACTGCAGACCGGGTCAAATTACGCATCGATGCATCCAAAAAAAGAATGAACCGCTATACATATGAAATACTTCCCCGGGTTTATGGCCAGTTTCTCGCCTTTCTATTCTATCGTTGGGAGGTGATGATGCGGGAATCGGCTATTTTGGGTATCCTGGGTATTTTCACGTTAGGATTTCTAATCGATAGCGCAATCGCCGATGACAAAATGGACAAAGCGATTCTATTAATTCTAATCACAGCCGTTTTAAATATAGGCATTGATACAATATCGCAACTGGTACGCAAGCGGTTGAAAATATCTGCGAAGTTGGAAACTTCTTATTAGCAATAAATTTTTTATTGCTATCCAAGAAATCCCTTGACTTTATTTTATTCTAATTGTAAAATCCATTTAAATTGTAAAGTTTACCCCTGATTCATTACTTTCATTTGGTTATCGGGAAAGCTCATTTTCAAAGCTTTAATAATAATTTCAAATCCTGTGTGGAGCCATGTATGCCACGAAAAACTATCTTTATCTGCCTGCTAATTTTAGTAATAATAGTTTACAATTCGAATGGAAATAGCCAAATCCATCAAGTTGATGGAGAATTCATTAGAGAATGGCTTCTGTTGGGCCCGTTTTTCCCAGGTGATCTTGAAACTGATTTTTTGGCAAACTCAATCAAGGGAATAAACTACCATCCCCAGAAAGGAGACACTGTACTCACACAACAAGGCGATATATTAACATGGAAAAGTTACCGCACAAAAGGGAGCAGTATTGTCGATCTAAGCGATGCTTTTGGAACTCATCACAATGCCACAATTTATGCCTTCTGTATTCTAAATAAAGAGGTCCCGGGTGAAGTATCATTTGAGTTTAAACATGACGATGGCGCCGTTATATGGATAAATAACCAACAAGTATTTAGCTCTTTAACAGCAAAAGCTTTGAGCAATAGTGAAGACGTTTT
Organism: candidate division KSB1 bacterium; assembly: GCA_022566355.1. Taxonomy (NCBI): domain Bacteria; kingdom Pseudomonadati; species Candidatus Zhuqueibacterota bacterium. Next base: position 30,988 of record JADFJB010000012.1, on the reverse strand, counting down.
CGATACAAGGTTAGAGGCCGGAGATAATACTTGCCTTCTTAAAATTACCCAGAAATCCGGTCCTTGGGGTTTCGCTTTACGAGACATTCCTGAAAAATCTGATAGTACTGCCGTTCTGCCAAAAATAATGATTTGGGCAGGCGGTATAGAATATAATATTTCGCTGTGGAGACATTGGAAATATCATCCCGGTGATAGCCTTGCATGGTCTGATCCGGATTTTGATGATCGTTCTTGGGAAACATTCGATACCTGGCTAAGCCAAAACAGGCTTCCAGAAAGCGGATGGGACGGCATCGGTTGGTTCAGGATGCACCTGGAAGTTGATTCTACGCTCTGGAACACTCCGCTGGCTCTTACAGTAGCGTTTCAGGCAGGAGCATCTGAGATTTTCCTCGATGGAAAAATGATCTATCAATTTGGCACAGTTGCAACAACAGAAACCGAAGAAAAAACCTACATGGAGCAAAACCCGAAAGTGATTTCATTTGGACCTGGAGCGAATCATCTGCTTGCGGTACGCTATTCCAACTATTCCGCAGAACATTTCAAAAAATGGGATCTGCCAATAGGCTTCCGGCTGAATATTGGAAATTTAAATCAATCCGTTGAAACCCGCACAGATTATGTTCGAAAAGCAACTATTTTTCAAATGATTTGGAGTATTGCGCCTGCTTTTCTTGCTCTTCAGTTTTTGATGCTATTTTTGTTTTATCCACGATTTAAAGAAAATCTTTACTTTTCAATCTTTACAGGGGGTATCGCAATCATGGCATTCTTTTATGTTCAAACAAATTTTTTTACAAGCTTGCAACAAACAGGTTTTTCTACTAGAATGTTAGGTCTCGGACTAAACGTAATGGCAGTGTTTGGTGTCCGCTGCCTGTACTCTTTATTTTATACAAAATTACCAAAACAATTTTTTATTTTACTCGCTGCTGGTTTAGGCGTAGCAGTTTATTATTGGGTATACCCGCCATTTGAAATCCCTGTTTATCTTTTCATATTTATCTTAATTGGATTTACAGAAATGATTCGAGTAATCGTCATAGCGATGCTTAAAAAACGCCCGGGAATTTGGATTCTTGGCTTAGGGTTTCTCATTTTTATCTTGTCATTGGGATATATAATGGCGGTTTTAGCACTTGGCGGATCGAATAGTTTTACGGATGAACTATTATTCACTGGGATTTTTGGCCTTTTAATATTCATGTCTATATACCTGGCTCGGAATTTCGCACAGACCAATGATGAAAACACCCGTAAAACCAAGGAGCTAGAAGAAGCTCGTAAACTCCAACTCTCCATGTTGCCGAAAACCATACCCTCGCTTCCTAACCTCGATATTGCTGTTTACATGCAAACCGCAACCGAAGTTGGCGGCGATTATTATGATTTTAAATTGCATGATGACGGCACACTAACCACAGCGATAGGTGACGCCACGGGGCATGGCCTGCAAGCAGGTACCATGGTGTCTGCAACCAAAAGCATGTTTAATACTGTCGCTGATGAGCCGGAGCCTGCCCAGATTCTAAAAAAAGGCACGAAGGCTCTAAAAGGAATGGGTCTTCAGAAAATGCTAATGTCATTAACAATTGCAAAATTCAAAGACCATCAAATGCAAATTGCTGCTGCAGGGATGCCGTTTGCCCTGTGGTATCGTGCTGCGAATGGCAATGTGGAGGAGATTGTCCTTAAAGGAATGCCCCTGGGAAGTTTCGTAGACTTCCCATACCAGGAGAAAAAATTCAATTTAAACACAGGTGATTCAATTCTATTTATGAGTGACGGCTACCCCGAGATGTTCAATAAAAAGGATGAGATGTTAGGAGAAGAACAAACGAAACAGTTGTTTGAAGAAATAGCGCAGGAGCCCCCGGAAAGAGTCATTGATCATTTAGTCGATGCAGGTAAAAAATGGGCGAACGGCAGAGCGCAAGAAGATGATGTGACCTTTGTGGTGATGAAAATCAAATAATAACTTTCGAAAAGTTGTATTGAACACCTAATAGCAAGATGATTCCATTCATCTATTGCGATGAAAAACACCTACGCGGACTAGGATAGCAGCGGGGGTATTGATAGTGAAAAAATATAGATAAGTTGATGTTTATCTGCCGCAGGTGCTGGTCAACCTTAACCTTTGTGCGAGGAAAAAACAGCGATGTTACTCACGTCTTTCAGGATTCTTTTAAAGGCATTAAAGAGAAGTGACCGTCTTCCCAATGTTCTGTTTTTAGAACATGGTTAACTATGAGGGAAAGCAAAAAAACGCTTCCGAGAAGTCGGCCTGCTGCATCACGTTGAACAATTCAGGCAGCGTTGAGAAAATCAAAGTTGGGCCTTGGGTCATATCCAAACCAAACACCAACATTGTGGGAACGACAGAACTCGAAGATGCTCGGCAGCTCCAACTCTCCATTGCTGCCCTGAAGAAATAATAGAACGTCTGAAAAAAGCAGGAGAGGCCTGGGCGAATAGGCGTGTTCAGCAAGAAGATGTGACCTTTGTGGTGATGAAAGTGAAGTAATCTACTCTCTTTTAAGCACTAATCTATTTCGCTAAAAACATCTTCCTTGTCTATACAATTGGTTTATGATCATTAACAGCTATTGCTGTCATTGGATGCCACCAGGAGATATGCATAAAAAGATACCAAATGCTTTCGTGTTCTTTGTGTCCTTCTTGGTTGTAAATAATTTATCAACTAAGAGCCGGCAACAGGCCTGAATTTCTGCACTCTTTTACCAGTCTCAACCTCGGTAGTATAGAGATTCCCTTTCGAGTCCATCGCCGCATTATGAACCCAGCCGAACTGTCCCGCATTTCGTCCACCCCGGCCGAAAGATGCAACGACTTCAAGACTCTCCCGATTCAAAATCCAAACCTTATTATTCGTTCCATCCGGAATATACATGTATGTCTGGGCTTCATCCCTGGACAATTCAATGTCCCACACCGATCCCATGGACAATGTTTGGGTGGCAATAAAACCCTCCTTCACAAAAGTCCCATCCTGGTTAAATACTTGAATTCGGTTATTCACCCGATCAGCCGTATAAACGAGACCGTCATTCGATAAACGGACTGCATGCATGGGACTGCGGAACGATTTTATCGGATCTGTAGCAGAATCGTATGCAGGTAATTCATCATCATTGGGTATTTCACCATAAGCGCCCCAGTGCCGTTTATATTTGCCGGTTTCCGCATCAAACACGATGATCCGCCGATTTCCATAGCCATCCGCTAGGTAAACTTCGTTCGTCTTGGGGTCCACGGCAATATCAGCGGTTCGGCCAAGATATTCTGTGTCGTTGCTGCCTTTCGATTCATCCCAGGTACCAAGTTGAAGCAGCTTTTTCCCATCCGGAGAAAACTTGAGGACAACCTGGTCATTGCGACCATTGCTGCCAATCCATACATTTCCCTGGTGGTCAACGAAGATACCATGTTCACTCGCTGGCCACTGCTGGCCCGAATCCGGTCCTCCCCATGCTTGAACAAGATTTCCTTCCGGATCGAATTCGATTACCGATGGAGCGGGTACACAACATTCTGAAATTGGTGGATCCTGGGCAGCGCCGCCTTCCTGTGTTGAAATGGTTAATGGCCGGTGCACAATCCAAACATGATCCTTTGCATCGACTGCGACACCGGATACCTGGCCTAGAATCCAATTGTTCGGCAAGGGCTTGGGCCAGAATGGATCGACCACAAATGCCGTAGGTTTTTGCGAAACATAAGCATCACCCGAACTCCCTTGTTCACAAGCAGTTGTGGCTATTGTACAAATAATAATGAAGCTGACAATGATAATTCCATATTTTTTCATAATGTACTCCATTTGTTTAAATTACAAAATACAAGCATCAAGTCACAAATAATGATCAAATTCCAATTTCCAAATAGCAATCCCATTATAAGGCAGAAAGGGGTATTGCTTTTTTGAAGTGTGTGCTAGCAAATCCCAAAAACTCAAAAAACAAATCACAAATAAATTCCAAATTCAAAAGACTAATAACCAAACTTTATTTTTAGTGCTTTTCTAAATTCCATTTAAAGTAAGACGTTGACTTCATTTTGATAAATTTTGTTTGGATTTATAGGATTGTTCATTGTTATTTATTTGAGCTTTTGTAATTTGGTCTTTGAAAATTACGTCACTTATTTCCTTATTATTCTTTCAACCTTGCTTCCAAAAATAACCAGCAATTGCTACTCAACCAGTGCCAGGGCAAAAAGTTCAGCTGGAAAATCAGGACCGGCTATAGCCACAACAATGTACTGCTTGCCATTTGCCATGTAGGTCATTGGGGCTGCATTTGTACTTGCGGGCAGCTCGATCTCAGTTAGAATTTTACCGGTCTTTTTATTAATCACCCGAAACCATGGATCTCCTCCGCGTCCTTCACCAGCAAATAGCGCTGTTTTAGTCACTAAAACATTTGCATGCCGGTTCTTGCCTGTTCTGGGAATTTTGATTCCCTGTAAAGCCTTATGGTTTTTCACCGCAGCCGGCGTATCGCCATTTGTAATTTCCCAAATGTGTTCACCCGTATTCAAGTCTATGGCAACTATGCGTCCGTAGGGTGGTTTTAGAAGCGGCAATCCTCTAGGTCCGCGAATTCCGCCAGGACCAAGAGAAATATATCTCATATTCGATTTCTTGGGATCGTGCACCATGGAAATATTGCTGTGGCCTCTAACTGTTGCTACGTAAAGAATGCCTGTTTCCGGATCTACCACTGCTCCACCGGAAATGTTCGTTCCACCATTTGCACCTGGTACGACCAAAGTTCCCAGGGTTCCGCTTGCATCTTTGGCCAGGGATGGCGGAGTGAAAATCGGACCCATTCGATGTTTGGAGACTATTTCTATCGCTTCAGCCCGGAGTTCCGGTGTGAAATCGATTAGATCATCGATGGTGATCCCTTGCAGTTCATATGGTTTCGGCCAGGTCGGGAATCGTTGAGTCGATGATGTTTTCTCACCCGGCACATCGGATTTTGCAACTTTTCGTTCTTCCATCGGCCAAACCGGCTCACCTGTTTCACGGTCAAAGACATAAGCCCATCCTTGCTTGGTCGCTTGTACAATCGCTTTGATGCGTCGACCATCGACTGTGATGTCCACCAGGTTTGGCGCTGTAGGATTGTCATAATTCCAGATATCATGTTTAACCAGCTGTTGATGCCACACGCGCTTACCAGTCGCTACATCCAGGGCAATAACACTTGTGCCATAGAGATTGTCACCGTGGCGGTGACCGCCGTAATAATCTCCTGTGGGCGTATCTGTTGGAATATAAACCATTCCTAATTCAGGATCGGCAGAGAGCGGCGGCCAGGATGAAACATTGCCGGTGTAAGTCCAGGAATCACCCTCCCAGGTATCGTGGCCAAATTCACCTGGTTTTGGGATTACATGAAAGATCCATTTTTGTTTGCCGGTTTGCACATCGTAACCGCGAATATGGCCGGGAATATTTTCTTTTTGGCTCGGATAATAACCACGTCCATGTGCGTTATTAACCACAATAACACCATTCACTACAATGGGAGGAGAACCCGCTGTGATCAATCCATATTTCGGATCGATGCCGGTTTCAGGATCCACATCATAGCCAAGTCCGACCATGAGATCTACGATACCATTTTTGCCAAATCCTTTGTCGGGACGACCGGTCCTGGCATCGAGTGAAGCCAGGAAAAATCCCGGAGTGATAACAAATATACGACCCTCTCCCTCCACCTCAGCATAGGCTACACCACGGCCGGAGAATCGCCGCGGCGACACCTCCCAGCGAGGGGTTTGTTTCATGCGCCAAATCCAGATTGTCTCGCCGGTAGCACCATCGATGGCCACAACAGCCCTTCGTTCACCGGCTACCGCATATAATATTCCATCGATAGCAATGGGCGTGGTACGATAATAATATTCCGGTTGCGGGCCGAAATTAGCTGAATTCCAGCGCCAGGCAACTTCAAGGTCTTCCGCATTTTCGCCATTGATCTGGTCAAGTGAAGAGTAACGGCTACTGCCAGCGTCGCTACCCCAATAAGCCCAATCTCCTTTTTTATCTCCATTCTGCCCGAATCCGGGAATAGTAAAACCCAACAAAAACAGAATCAGACTGAATATCATCAAGATACTCATCCGGAACTTTTTGGTGTTTGCTTTCATTGCTTGCTCCTCTTTTCGGGTAAGGGTTCAATTGTGATTTTTTTTAATTTTCGAATGTTGCTTGGTAGCTTGGTTTCTCCGGCAGGCATGCCATTCAGCTTAAAGATGTAAGCCAGGATTTCTGCATATTGCCGCCTGGATAACCTGCTGGGATTGTCATAAGGCATGGTTGTTCGGATTAAAGTGTATAAAGCGTCCACTGGTTGGCCACCCCAGGCATCCATAAAAACAGCACCTTTGAATTGTTCCGGCTGATGACATATACCGCAGGATTTTTCATAAACCAGGGCGCCGCGCTCTGCCTGGTCGTCAGTATAGATTGCAACGATTGTGGAATCACTTTCCTGAGCCGAACCAGTCCGGACAGAAAGTGTAATGAACAAGATGATAATGGCAGTCTTAGATTCTCTACACATCTACCCATAGACTCCGTTCAAGGTTTGATGATTGCAAATTGTTATTTACTGAATTTAGTCAATGGCAAATTTTCACTTGTCACAAATTTAAAATCAATTCTCATGATGTGATTCTTGCGCAACTACGGCAATACACTCGATCTCCACCCGGGCATCCCGCGCCAAACCGCTTACTCCCACAGCACTGCGTGCCGGGCGATTTTTTGGAAAAAATGTCTTGTATACTTCATTCATATCCGCCCATTCTTTAATGTCTGCAAGAAAAACCGTTACTTTTACAACATGATCCATCGATGAACCATTTTTCTCCAAAACAGCTTTGATATTCTCCAGTGTCTGGCGAGTCTCTTCTTTGATGCCACCAGGAGCCAATTGGCGATCTTTGAAACCGAGTTTACCGGTTAAATAAAGCATATTGCCAACCCGCACAACCTCACTAAAAGAGCTTCTCGGATTGATGTATTCTACGCCGTGTTCTGAGTGCTCTTGAGCTTGCAGTTGCTGAAATCCAATAAGGATCAGGGATAAAACCAAAAATGTCAATTTTTTAACCATCGATGATCTCCTTGTTTTTGGGATTTATAAATTAATATTTATTTGGTCGAATTGTCATTCTACTAATTTTTCATAAATAACAGATTTCTTTATACCTTTATACCTTTATACCTTTGTTACTTTGTTACTTTGTTACTTTGTGCCTTTGTTACTTTGTTACTTATTAACTTTGTGTCTCTGTGTCTCTGTGTCTCTGTGGTTATATGTTTTTCAACCATAATTATATTTCACCTTTTTTCGCAAACTGAATAATGTGGTCGGCAGCCCGAAACGCCAGCGCCTGGATCGTCATGGTTGGTTGCCCGCGACCTGACGAAACAAAGCTGCTGCCATCGCTGATAAAAAGATTGGGCACGTCGTGGGTTCTGTGGAATTTGTCGATTACTGATTCGCCCGGATCATTGCCCATCCTGCAAGTTCCAAGCAAGTGAGCATGTCCGGTTGTCGTGTTAATTGACCGATTCCACATACGCAACGCACCCGACGCTTCCACCAGTTCTTCACAGCGCTCGCGGAAAAACTCCTGAACAGCCATATCATCGGGATGATCTTTATAAGTTGTTCGCATGCCAGGACGTCCATATTTGTCTTTCAGATTCGGATCCAGGGAGATGTTATTCGACTCCTGGGGCAGCACAGTCGTATGGCCGTTCACATCAACTACACGATTGAAGTATTCCCCTACCATCTTCTTATATTCCGAACCCCAACGGGGTGCATCCGGCGGCAATCCGCGCAGTGCAAATGAAACTGGGTTAAACTGGAAGCGAGCATCCATACCGCCACCGCCGTAGAATCCACGTGATGGATCCGAATTATAAAAATCGTGAAGGATACGTGTGACCTGGACACTCTTGTAATCATTCAACCGGTGTTCATAATATCCGTAAACATGTACCTGGCCGTTGCCCATAAGATATTTACCAACCTTGCCGCTTGAGTTTGCCAATCCATCAGGAAAGCGATTCGATTCCGACATCAACAAGAGACGCGGGGTTTCCGCCCCGTTTGCACACAGCACCACGGCTTTCGCACGCTGAGCCTGTTCAGTGCCATTTCGATCAAAATAAACAACATCCCTAACGCGCCCCGAATCATCGGTTTCTAATCGGGCCACAGTGCTCTCGGGTCTGATTTCACAATGTCCACTTGCTTCCGCCACGGGAATCATGGCGGCAAGACTGGAGGATTTCGCACTGAATTCACAGCCAAATGACATACAGAAGCCGCAGTGTTGGCAAGGAGGACGGCCATTAAACGGCTCCGATAAAATCGCCATGGGCGCCGGAAAAGCATGCCATCCCATTTTTTTTGCACCCTTCTCAAATAACACACCCGAGGACTTCACGGGTAATGGCGGCATCGGGTAGGATCTCGAACGGAATGAATCTGTCGGACCTACAGCCCCGGACACGCCAACTTCCCAATCAACTTTAGTATAATACGGTTCAAGCTCTTCATAAGTGATTGGCCAGTCGGCGAATCCTGTGCCCGCTATTGGGCCGAGCAAACTCCGTTCGATAAAATCCACTTCATGAAAACGCCAGTAATTGGCGGTAAAATGAATGCTTGTTCCGCCAACAACTCGCAAATAATATAAATTTCGTCTTTCTTCAGCTTTTTCATCTTCGCTAACACGGAAGGACTGTGGATCGCCATCAGCCGTGAATCCGAGTCCGCGTTTGGTGGAATTCCCGATTTCGTCATGCATGAATTTGTCCGGCGTCACGTATGGCCCTTGTTCCAATACGACGACGTCGAACCCGGCAGTAGAAAGCTCCTTTGCCATGACGCCGCCAGCCGCACCGGAACCAATCACGACGAAATCCACCGGTGTGCGAGTCGTAAATTTTGGCTGCTCAGCTTGCATTGCCATCTTGATCCTTCATATATTGTTCATCATAATAACCGAATGGCGCTTGCCAGACCGGCTTGTGGTCAAACCCGATATGCTTCCAACCCAGCATATCGCGATTGCCGCCGTAGGATGGATTCGAAAAAAGTCCGGCGATGGTCAAATAACGAATAGTTTCGAAGAAGTCCGATTCTTCAATCGATTGCAGCGCTGCAATTTGTTGCTCAGAAGTAAGCGCGGAAAAATCATCAGCGCCCTGTTTTTCCCGAACTTTAGATTCGAATCGAGCCAAGCCGCTGCGAACCCTTTTTTTATCACCCGATCTGAACGTGTTTAAAGCGCGATCGATGAAATAAATAACACCCGCTTCTTTGGCGCCCGGGGTGTCATCCGTGGGAAATATCTGGGCAGCGATTGCCTCAAGTTCTTTCGCTTCAAATTCTGTCAATACTTCGAAGCCTGCTCCTGCTTTATGGGCCTGGCAGGCGAAATTCGCTGCAGAAAGAATTGCCGACATTTCCAGTGCAAGCATGGAACTGCCAATCATTGAGCCGGAAGTGCTGAGAAATTCCCGTCTTGATTGTTTTTTGAGGCTCATAAATGAAACTCCTTCCAGTGAAGCAAAAAAAAGTAGAATCCGCGATGTCAAATATATTGCACAACTAGGAGGTAAATGTCAAGGGAAAAATTTATTTAGTTGAATTTTACGGGTAATTTTATGGTAAATGTGCTTCCTTCTCCTATTTTGCTCATCACTTCTATAGTTCCACTATGATCTTCAATTATTTCATAGGATATCGAAAGCCCTAAGCCTATACCAATTCCAACTCCTTTAGTTGTGAACCCGGGATCAAATATTTTTTCTAGATTTTCAGGTGAAATACCAACTCCGGAGTCACTGATTTGTATAACAATACTTTCTCCTTTGAGAAACGTTTGGATACGAATCTTTCCTTTTCCAGAAATAGCCTGGCACGCATTTACCAGAAGACTCATAAACACTTGGTTTAACTGTCTAACCCTGCATCGAAGCTCAGGAATTTCTCCATAATCCTTGATGATTTCGATTTTATCCTGCTGAAGGTGCCGAATTAAATCCAGAGTGCTTTCCAAACCTTCGTGAATATCTATAGTTTTGAATTCCTCCTCATCAAGCCGTGCGAAACTACGCAACCCTTTTACAACCTGTATGATTCTTTCAGTAGCGACTTTGTTTACATCTGTTAATTTTTTAGCCAGTTCTATCGACTTTAAAAACTCAGATAAATCGAAATTACTAGGAACATCAAGAGATTCGGTAAGACTCTGCTCCAGCTTGTTCATGGTTCTAAGAAAAGTATCTGTGTTGCTATATATTGAACCCAGTGGTGTATTAATTTCATGTGCTACACCGGCAACCAACATTCCTAGCGATGCCATCTTTTCTGAGCGCACCAATTTGACCTGTGCTTTTTGAAGATTTTCGTAGGTTTTTTTTAATTCAACGTGTTTTTTTTTCAGCTCTTGTGAACGCTCTTCTACCAAATTTTCCAGATTAGCACTTAGATCCTGAAGTTCGGTGTAATTTTTAGCATTTTCAATCGAGATTGCTGCTAAGTTAGAAAACGCCTCCAGAAAAAATATATCTTCATTCTTAAAATAATTGTTTGACTTTGTGGTGTCAAGATAAATTACCCCAATTATTTGATCTTTAACTTTGAGTGGCACACATATGACAGACCTAAGTTTAAGACGATAGAAACTTAAACTAACTCCTTTTGCGTCTTCTTCTGAGGCAGCTTTTAAAAGCATTGATTGGCCAGAGCTAGCTACCTTGTCAGCGATTGATTTGCTTATCGCGATAATGTCCTGGATGGTTTGTTTGTCTATAGCCCTGGCTACTTTCATGGAAAGATTTCCCGATTGAGGATCTCGTAACATTATCAATCCTTTTTCAGCATTTACCAGCTCAACAGCTAAATCCATTATTTCATCAAGCAATTTATCTAAGTACATCTGTGAATTGATTTTCTTGCTGATTTCGTATAATGCCTGCAGCTGAGTGTATGAGATATTATTTTGGTTTTCCATATCAACAAATCGGAATCTGTGGCATTGAACACTCCTTCAAGTGAAGCAAAAAAAGTAGAATCTGCTATGACAAATATATTGCACAACTGGGAAGTAAATGTCAAGGGAAAAATTTATTTAGTTGGAAAGGTTAGTCGACTTAGTGCAAATCATATTCTAAAATCGCCTATAAAAGCTGGCTCAATTTTGGTGTTTGAAATTGTGTCCAAAGAATAGTTCTGAGTCAAATTAAATCTGCAAACATTTTTTTGTAATGGCGATACCAGTCACTTTGAAACCGTTCATAGGGATCGTATTTCTTCTTTAACCTGAGAAATTCAGGAAATTGAGGATAGCACTCCAAAACTTGTTCTCGTGTTGCCCAGCGGTGATATGTCAGATAATAACTCCCGGCGTATTTTATTGCCAAGTCGATAAGACGCCGAAAGTGGTTAGTACCTTTTTCGATTTCTCTCTTGTCATGGGTGATATGAATGTTGAATATAATACAAACAAAACTATCTCTTGCCCAAGCCATGAAGCTTTCGTCATCTTTTTCGATTAACCGAATGGTACTATAGATTAAGTTCACATCATTTTTAAGAAAATCATTCCGCACTTCAGACATGAAGTTAACAAAAGTATCTCTGGGTACATAAATTTCTGTAATCATTTCGGAAGCTTTTTTTCTAGTACCAAATTTTCGGCCCAGTTCATCATGATAATTATCGATGTATGTGCTCATTTGATGTGTGTCGGACCAATAGAGTTGCCCAGATGTCGAAAGATAATAGTTGGAATAGACTTCGAATGCTCTTTTCTTATCTGCATGAGCTAGATAAAGGAGATTTCTCCAATCGTTTTCTGATAAAGCTTTTTGATTATCAGTAATAGGTGAATTATCTTCGATTGGTAAATAACAAGAAAAAACTCCTTTGCGAAGAAAATCACTCGTCTTCATCGCTGTCGAGGACTGGAAATCTCCATACAGATAGCCATTCGCAATTCGTTCCTCAAAAGCGGGGATTAGATTCTCTATATCAATAATTTTTACAACCCTTTTCAATTTTGTGCGTTTACTTAGCTTCAATTTTACGTTAACAATTACCCCGAAAAGACCATACCCCCCAATTGCAAGGTGAAAAAGCTCTGGATTTTTTTCCCGACTACAAGTAACAACATCCCCTCTCGCGTTGATGAGATCAAATGATTCGACGTCCTGGATAAATGGTCTAAATTTCAAACCACGACCGTGGACATTCGCCGAGAGTGCACCCCCAATACTGAGGCGGTTTGCTCCTGTCTGTTTCTGAATAATTCCCCATTGCGGCCAATCGCTTTTTTGAGAATTTAATAAATATTGAAGTAATTGAGGCCATTGAATGCCAGCCTCCACCTCCACCCATCCTTCTTGTTTGTCGAAATGCAACACGTTAGTCAAAGCATTCATGTCGAGAAGAATCGTGTCTGTGCCAAATTGTTGGGCCCCCATAGCATGTCTACCTCCAGCAATGCTAATAGGCCGGTTCTCTTCAGCGGCTTTTATTACAGTCTCCCGAATTGTATCAAGTGAATTGGCTTTTGAAATCTCAGCGACATGAGTCGTATTCAACTGAGAGTGTATATCGTTGACTATGATTCCATTTTGCTGTTTCTTCTCATTAAGCCAACCATAAGGCCAATATGATAAAAAAGCAGCGATCTTTAAGAAATCTCTTCTACTAAACATTTTTGGTCCTCCGCATCAATTATTTGTCCGACAAGAGATCCAAACAACATTTTAAAAAGTTGAAATTTGAATCTATTCGAAAAAGCCAAAAAAATTAATTGTGAATTGACTAAAGCCAGAATGTGTTTTTTCATTGTAATCTCTTGAGTTATAACTGCATTTAAAATAATCCGCCGACCGTTATTGCTAAACACCCGTAATTATCTCCTTCAATGAATCTGAATGAATAATTCATATTGAGTAAGATCCGAGTCCCTTTTGAAATAGGAAATCCATAACCGCCGCCTATTAAACCACCGAAACCACGGTCAGATGTTCCCCCAAAATATGTAGATGATCTAATTTCAAGTTGAGATGTGCCAAAATCTCCTCTAACAAAAAACCCTTGGCCAATCCTATGATTTAGAAAGTGCATTAAACTAAAGGAAAGTAAAAATCCATTTATTTGGACATGATCCGATCCCAGTGTATAGAAATCTCCCCAGCTATTTACAATTACACCCAGTACTGTTTTCTCTCCGCTGGGCCAATAAAACCCGAATAAATCAACGCTCACTGAAATGTGTCTAACACCTGGCAGTCCTTTAAATAAATCATGGCTATCATTAAATTCATTTGGATAAGAGACATTTGCCCAGCCTACTCCCCAATACGTATACCAGGACTCAAGCTTATTTTGTGCGGATGAGACAGAAGCCGTACTAAAAATTAAACTGATAAATAAAGCAACGTTTGATATTTTTCTCATTTTTCTTCCTTTTATTTTAGCTGAATTCCAAAACCTCTAATCAATATTAATTATACCAGTCCCTAATTCGACTTATAGAAACTATTACTATGTCAATTATCAAACCCATACCAAAACCTACAAACTTTCCCTTTTTTGTACTATGCATTTCTATTTTGGATATATCGTGCAAAGCTATACTGGAAATAGTAGTAGTAGTAGTCCCTATTTTTTCATCCAATTGTATTATAGAAAAAGAGGAAATTTCACCATTAGCCACTAGATCTCTAATGATGGTTCCATCAATCGTATTGCCATCAAAAGTGACTATGGAAGCAACACTATCCAGGTAGACTTTAGTTGGATCGGTTTGATAGTCCACATTTATTTCGAGATAATTGAAATCAACCCCTATTAAATTGCAGATAACCGGCGTATTGCTATTCTGAATGATTGTCAGCTGCTCTCCTAAGTTTGGCAGAGAAGTCAAATTACTTATTTGTTTCCTAGCCAATGAATAAATACGAGCATATTGCTGTTCCGGAGTTCGAACTATTCGAAAGAATTTGCCGGATTTCTTTTCCCCATTCCTTAGTAATAGTTCAAGTTTTTCCCCTTTTTCCAAAGAGCGTACCTGGCCTTGTGAAAGCGTATAACGGTCCGGTTTTGAAGCATCCGCTGCTTCACCGATTGCTAATCCCATAATGCTACAACCATTCAATATGAGAAAGGTTATTGAGATAGCTAAAACAGTTAAGAGTTTTGATAATCTACCGGATAAAGATGAATAGTTTTTTATCTTGTTTGAAGTAACCATTTTTACCTCCTCTTATTATAATCCGGACGACAGCACTTAATAATTATTTCAACTGGATGGCCAATGTTACACCAAGCACATAATTTATATTATCAAATGCCTCGTCTAACGGAAATTTTACATGGATACCAGGTTGCAAAGCGCCTGAAATAAGAAATGCTGAAGCTCCCAAATGATGAGAGGTCCGTTCCCCGATATCAATGTCAGATTCAGTAACAATCATTCTACCGGTTAAACCACCGATAATACTGATCTGTTTACCTACGTATCCTACCTGGGCGCTATAATCGGCAAGTAGTTCAGCATCGCCTTCTTCGGTAGGAATCCAAACTGTTGGGCCTCCACGAAGCCGGACTACAACATTGGATGAATTCTTGTTATAGTAATTGATCTTTCCACTAATTTTGAGTAAATGAGGAGCAAAGGCTTCAATCCGGTCAAAATCAGCGGACACTCCAAACTGTGCTGCATCCGGTTTATCATCAGACGCAATAGGCGCTTGTATTCCGACCTCCGTAAATATCCGGGAACCTGTCCTGTGGAACTCAAAGCCGATATAAGGATTGCCAATCATGGTCTCAGACTCAGGATCTATTTGGAAGAAGATTTCTCCAGTTGCAGGGTTGACTATTTTTATTTCATCACGATTGCTATGCACAAATGGCAGTTCTACAATAAAAAACACATTCTCCTTTATAGAGAAACGACCTGAAAGAAAAATTGCTGCAGAAGCGGTAGAAAAACCGAATTCACTGTCAAAGTTAGGTTTGAGAGCTTCAATCGTAATGCTATTAACATCGCTTTGTGGAAGCCAGATAGATTGAGCCAAAAGAGATGTTGTTTTCGACCAGAATCCTAATAAGATTGTGATGATGATCACGTACTTTAATGTGATTTTCTTCATGATGATTCTCCTTTCGATCTTTTTGGATTTAAGAGAGCTTTATTTATCCAGTTCAAAGTTTAATGATCCTTTCAATTTGTTAAGATTTACAGTAATAACCTTTCAAGTCTTGCTACATAATTCACAGGTGCATGCTCACTCAGAATTCTTGGCGGATCATACCATCTTAAGTGTTTGTACTTTGATAACTTCATTATGTTATTGTTTAAATTTTCCTCCAGGCATTGCAATTTTCCAACGTGTACGTATTTACAATTGGGTATAGAAATTGGTAATTTGGTGATGATGTCACTATTGTTAACTACCCTGTAAATCTTTACCTTTTCTAAAGTATCTTTAAATTTTTTATCACCAACTTTAGGAGATCCAAATGTATAAAGTACATTTGGAGCCCTCATTGAAGCTGCTAACGTAGCCAGAGCCCCGCCTTGACTGTGACCAGTAAATATGATGGGTACTTTTATCCTTTCCAATTCTTTGGAAACCAATGGCCAACTATTGAAAAATGAATCACAAAAACCTCTATGAACAGAACCACCTTTTCTCCATTTTACCATACCCGTTTTTATGTCTGAGATATAATCAATTAGCTCATTGGTTCCCCTGAATACAAGAATTGCAAATTTTTTATTGTTACAATCTCTCGAGAAAATAATCGAACATTGTGTACCTCCACGGTCAAAAAAACTTACCTCCGTAAAATTCACATTTTGCAAAAAATAAGTTCGAGCTTTTGTTGTGCCATTGTGTTTATATATCAATCTCGAAATCTCAGCAAGCCACCACGCATTTATGGGGCAGAAGTATGGTGAATCGATCCTGATTCTTCTAGTATTTGTTAGATCAAAAAAATGATTCGATTGACTCGGACGGAACAATGCTTGCCAGCTATTATCAAAATTCATCATCAGTAACTTTCTTTATTCTTAAGTAATCCTATTTTAATTTTATCCTGGATTCGGATAGATACATAGAGACCTTCTGAGTTATTGTATTGATTCTTTTGTTGGAGTATAAAATGGATACAACATTTAATCTCTTCATCATCCACAAGCGATCGAGTGAAATTGCCAAAAAGCCAACCATCAATCCAGCGAGTATGTCCGACACATAGTGATAGCACAAATACACGGTGGCCGCGATCAGGTTAACTCCAAGAAATAAGAATACCCAAAACCAGGGCAACCGTGCTTTCCAGGCGTTCCATAGTACAACAATGATTGCCGCCACGTGAGCGCTTGGAAAGGATCCTCCATAGAGCATACCATTGTTGTGGTTAAACTGAGCCAGAATCGAAAAAAGACCACTGCCCATCCTTGGGCCTTGCAGATCAGGATAGAAGAGCCGTGGGCCAAGCACAGGATAGGTAACAAAGGTGATATAGCACATAGCCCATGCTAAACAGATATGCCTGACAATTGATTCTGCAGATTTTTGAGACCCTTGAGGAGTACGGATTATGAGCATCACTATGACAAGTATAATCATTGGCACATATACCATATAAGAAAAAGCAAACCAATCACCGATCAATGGGATGAAATTATTTTCCTTGTGTTGCCACAAGCCTGCCTCAAGAAAAGATACTTGAAGATCATGCCATTCTATATTCGGCATACCAAGCACAAGCATAGATTCGCGGTAGAATAGGTAAAAAACCAGCAAGGGCAAGGCAATGCCAAAGAAAATAGCTACTAGATTCTTAGCACTCCTTAGATTTGGTAGAGTTAGGAGAACAATTGCAGCAACTCCAATATTTAGCATCAACAATCTGGCACCTTCTGAGGAAAACCCGCTCAACACCCAAATGAGTGTCCCGAATCCTATTGCGAAAAAGGCGGTAAATCGTTCTAAATGATTGGGTTTAAGACTTTGCATGAATGAGACTCCTATTGTATTTGAATTGTGACATTTTTAGTTTATTTGACTAACTTTACTCTGCTTTTTTACGGTCAACAGTTTGTCTAATTGAGCTCCAGTCAATCCCTGTGGAAATCGCGAATATTTTTTCATGTCCATGAATTGGTCTGTTGAATGTGGAGCTGTAATACCCGGGGGAGCTGGTGTAGAAGACGCAAGAATTGCCAAACTTAAGAATGTCGGAATAGAAAGAATTGCCATTACTTGTAATGGTTCGGTGTCTTCTGAACCTGCAGCAATGCCCATTAATATTGTGGGTATCACCTCAAAAAGTATTATCGCTTGTTTCCATTTTGTGTTAGAATAATCGTTAATACGAATTGATTGCAGGTCATCAAAATGTATCTCAGTAATACGTCTCTTGGAAAGGTCCGATCGATCCTTAGAACCAGGCTGTAAATCTGCAAGCACAGTACTATCAGAGATTGCCAGCAATTCGCCGACAAACTCCCGTTTGTCTTTCAGGATAATCTGAGCTGTGTCTCCATTGGGTTGCAGGCTCCTGATTTGAGGGGCACAGGAATTCAGACCAGAAACAATTACGATATAAACAATGGGTAAAATGATGTTCTTTTTCATCGTTCCTCCTTCAGTGGAATTCTAGTTTTGAAAAATTCGTTCTCGAGCAATTCCCGGTTATCTAACCAGCTTTGTTTGAGCCGGGCGATTGCTTTATCAACCTCGCGGAGATCAAAGTGGTAATCCTGTTCTCTGGTAGTCAGCCATTCTCCCCGTATCCATTCTGTATAGTAACCTTTCGAACGAATAAACAGCGTGGTTTCCATATCATTGGTGTGGTCAATGTTGTAGTCAAAATAATAGGATTCACCAGGATTGGTGACCAGGAATTGAGAATCGTCTTTTTGGATGAGGGAGAGAATATCATTTCTAACTGTGCCCGAATCATCATAGATGCTCTCTGGCAGGAATTCTTTTATATGCAATGATTCTGAGGATTGGCTATTCTCTTCATAACCGATATAGTCAATCATAAAGTTATCCGGAAAAAATTCTAAACGGATTAACAATTTGTTATCAATATCTGAATCGTCTATCTGAATAGGTATTTTCACTCCAACATCTTTCCATAATAACGGCCCTACATCCCCAATTGTGGTCACTTGCTGCCATTGTCCATTTTGATGAATTTTCACTTTAATGCCGGCATACGATTTATACAGAGAATTAAATTTCGAAGCATACAATGGGTCGGTGTTCATCTTTTCAGTCCACTCAATTGCATGGATACCCTGGGAAGCAAGAACCACATCATAAAAAAGAATAGTGCTCAATAGGGTATTCCGCATTCGAACCACCATGTTTACATTTTGTCTGTCTCTGGGAACATCTAAAGTGATATCCAGCCAGTCAGTTGTGTTGTCGTTAGATAAATTTCTTACTATGCCCCAATCACTTCTGTAGCAATCATTGTCTTTGTTTTCAATACGTTGTGTAACAATTTCACCCATAGAATTTATGACATGCACAGGCGAGGTTAATCTATTTATAGACAGTAATTCTCCCGAGCTGGTCGGGTATACTTCGGTCCCCTCCTGATGATCTACTTTTAGTATGACAAATTGATTAATGTAATGCGTTTCCAGGGCTTCATTGGATAATCGAATTCGAAATTGCTTTTTATTGGTAATTTCTTTGGACACGCGGTCTAGGTCTGATTCCTGAAAATATTTCGAAATACTGTAGGAAAATAGTTCAGCTTGTAAGTCGTAATTCTCCTCTGTGAGGCCATAAACAGTTGGACAAGATCCAAAACAGCATTTAGGACAAGAAATACAGTAAAGAGATAAAGGCGTCAATATTCCTCCGTATAAGCCCAAAAGTCCTGAACCAAGAATACTTTCCCCTGAACTTTTTAATTCGTAATATGTCATCGCAGCGATGCTATCTAATTGAATTTTTCTTTGTCGCAAGGTATCGTCTTTTTTATCTATCCAAAATCGTCGGCTATATCCTATTACAGTATCATTCGAAACACTAAATCCATTGGGGAACAACATAACAGAAGAATCAAACAAAAAGGCTTTTACCGGGGATTTAATATGAGTGCCAGGTTCTATACTATCAGGCTGGATTAACATCACTTTTTTGCTCGGGAAACAGCCGAGAATCGAAGTGACTAAAAATAGCAGGGAAAGCAATTGTGTTTGATGTTTGTACGTGTTAGGTTTTTTTGTCATCCGATTAATCATTATAGATTTTCCCTATATTTTTTATTGAGCTACTAAAGCTTGGACCGCTTCTGATTGTTTGGCTGACGATCTGTGATTTCCATTTGCTATGTCATATTTAGCATTCAGCTTACGAATCGCTTTCTTCACATCCTTAAAGGATACATATGGACCATCCAGTTCCTCTTCAGGTTTGTAACGGGAAACATATTGCACAGCCTTGTTTAGTTGATGTACAGCTTTCTCTGATTGGCCTAATTCAAAATAAATTTTACTCAGATGATAATGACATTCAGCGAGATAACCATTGCTCGGTTTGACAAACGCTTCAATTACCGTGATGAGAGATTTCCAGGTTTCAATGGCATCTTCATCTCGCCCCGCTTTTTCTAACAGCAATCCTCGATTATAGAGGCATACAGCGCTTTTTGGATAACGTGCATAGATGCGATCGTTTACGGTCAACGCTTTTTCGAATTCTTCCATCTGGAAATAGACAAGTTGTTTGGAATATAAGGCATCTGCTGCAACATATTTAGCTCCTCCCTCGACCTTCTCGAGATATTGAATAGCTTTATCCAGGTCGCCTCCTAACAATGGAACCTTACTTTTACCATATTCGTATAGAGCCAGTCCTAATAATGGATCTACAAAATTTTTGTCTACAGAGTATGCTCTCCTGAATTTATTGATGCTCTTTAAAATGCCATTAAGCGCTTTTAGCCACTGTCCCTTGCGAAATTGGTGAAAGCTGAGATAACCTTGTGCTGAACCCAGGAAAAAATAGTTTTCAGCAGTCTTCTCTTCTTTCAATTTGTCTCTGGCTAATTTTATGGCATGGAAGATCTGCTTCTCAAAACGCTCTTCCTGAATTCGTACTCGATAATCACGCATCATAACCTGGCAAGCATTGGCTTCTATCAAGTATCCTTTAGGATCCTGGGGAAAAACAGATTGGAGCTTTTTACTGATAGCGAAGACACTATCGAATTGATTGTGGTTTAAATAATCCAGGCTAAGCTGGACTAATGATTCTATATAAACTGAATTTGTGGCTGATTCAGACGAAATATTTAGATTGATTTCCTTATTTTGTGCACCGTTTGAATTATTGCTAAAAACTAAAAAACTTAATGACAACAAAATATTTTTCATCATAACCTCTGCCTTTGACAATTATCAGATTTATCATGACTGGACTCAAACTTCGTACCACTTTTAAAATCAGTGACTTATTAAACCAAATCATTAATAACCTATCCTATTATTTATAAATGGCTTAAATATGTTTTTTGAATGAAAGAACTACCCCATAAAGTCAATTAGAAACCCATTAAGAACTAGCAATATTACCAGTTTTAACTGGCAATTTTACTAATTATTGATGTTTTTTTTGGCGTGGTGTAAAGAATTAATGGAAGTATTAGGATATCGAATGTTGAGAGGAATATTTAAATAGGATTCTTCCGCGAAAAAGTTGCAACAATTGAATTATTCAAAAACAAGTGTCATTGCGAGGAGTCCCGTCTAGACGGGACGAAAAAGACCTTCGGCTGCGCTCAGGATAAACTCCGCGAGGAGAAATCTTTTTTTAAAACAATGTTGAGATATTAGAATTACAGAAACTTATAAGATTTCTTTCCGCCAGCTGGCGGATCGAAATGACAATGAGTGGTAAGGGCAAAGAGTTTTCGGTCAAGCACTAAATAGTTACATACTAAGGTGTGCAACGAAAAGTCGAAAGAACCTTAAATATTTAATATCTATATCTAAGGTATAAGGTATAGGAATTAGGTGGTTAGTTGTTGGATGTTGGAATTCCCCTCTCTTGAAAGGGGAAAAAAATCCCGCCCTGGGGCGGGATTTTCAGGGGTGTGTAAAATAGTCGACCCGGTGGATTGCCCTATTCTAATGAACCAGTAGGACAGACATTCCTGTCTGTCCAAACCTGAGGTTGAGATCCAAACAGACAGACAAGAATATCTGTCCTACCAAAAACAGCCACGTTTCACAGCTCTGTGCCTTTGTGCCTTTGTGCCTTTGTTACTTTGTTACTTTGTTACTTTGTTACTTTGTTACTTTGTTACTTTGTTACTTTGTTACTTTGTTACTTTGTTACTTTGTTACTTTGTTACTTATATCTCATAATCGAGATTTAGAGATTGTCACTTTTCTTTTGCCTGGAGACTCTAATGCTGTACTTGTTTAGTTTGTCATGGAAATTTTTTTCATACATACCGGCACGTTTGGCTGCTTCATTGATTACACCCCCGCATTCATCCAAAATATTTTGAAGATATTGTCGTTCGAATTTTTCCACAATTTCTTTTTTTGCTTCTTTGAATGTAAGAGAGGATACCGTTTCATCCTCATCAAATTTTAGTTCGGTAAGTTCAGAAGGCAGATGATCAAGTTCAATGGTATCGGCATTACAGAGAATGCCTGCATGTTTTAGCACATTCTCCAATTCGCGCACGTTACCCGGATATTCATAATTGGCAAGGACTTTTTCAACCGATTTGCTCAAGACCGGAAGGGATTTGGATTCTGGAATTATCGTTTGTAAAAAATGTTTTACCAGGGGTAAAATATCCTCTTTCCTTTCCCGGAGAGGAGGCACCTTAATCCGGAAAATATTTAAGCGATAATATAGATCTTCTCGAAATTTTCCTTTTTTTACTAAATCTTGCAAATTTGTTTTGGAAGTTGCGATTATGCGGACATCACAGGTTTTGGTCTCTTCGCTGCCCAATGGATTAAATTCACCCCATTGTAAGACGCGAAGTAATTTGACTTGCATGGCCGAACTCATCTCATCCATTTCATCTAAGAAAATAGTTCCTCCATCTGCAAGTTCAAATTTCCCTTTATATTTTTTGAATGCACCGGTAAAAGCCCCTTTTTCGTGCCCGAATAATTCTGACTCCAATAAGTTATCAGGCAGCGCTCCGCAATTTAGGGTAATTAAAGGACATTCCCGGCGGCTGCTGTTAATGTGTATGGCTTTGGCAATTAGCTCCTTACCAGTACCACTCTCACCCTCAATTAGGACAGGGACATTTGTATCCGCCACTTGAGAAACTGCCTCCAGGACTTTAATCATTTTATTGGAGTTTCCAACAATTGTGTTAAAATCGTATTGCGTCCTTAACTCATCCTCAAGCGCATGTACTCGAGTAACAAGTTCTTTTTTCTTTAAAGAATTATAGGCCGCCAAAGAAATGAAATCAGCAAAGTCTTGGACAAAGTTCATTGTTTCAGTACCAAAAGCTCCCTTAAAGGAGCGGTTATCCAGGTATACGACACCAAAAATTTCGTTTTCATGGATTAACGGCAGACAAATAACAGAGAGGATCTTCAAACGGGTAGCGCTTCGGCTACTTTGAAACTTGGGATCATCCAGAACATTGGCAATACATATCGGTTCTCCTCCTGACATAACATCATTAATTATTGTCCTACTAATTTCGAATGGTGGATTTTCTATATCTTCTTTGTTGAGGTTCCGGGCGCTTTCAAATTGGATATCACCTTTCACATCAAAAAGAATAATCATACCTCTTTCGGCGGCGGAAATTTCAATTGCATAGTCCATCGATAATTCTAATACACGCTCAATATCAGTCGCGGCGAGTACGAGTTTACCTAATTCAAAAATCTGCTTCAACATTAAAATTATCTTTATATGTAAATTACTGAAATGAATATTTGAAATGTAGTCTTATACCTATGATTCAATAAGATAATTCGATAAATCTATTACCATTCAAAATCAATTAGAAACCACGTTCTAACAAATTTATTACCTTGCTTGCCTGGTTTAAATTTACATTGCCTAGCGGCCGCTCTTGCTTCTTTATCAAAAGTTGGATGCGACTCAAGAATCTCTACCTTTTCGACATTACCTTTTGTATCTATTAAGACACGTACTAGAACCTTACCTTTAATTCCCGCTCTCTTTGCTAATCGTGGGTAGTCTGGTTTGACTTTGTTTAAAAATACGGGTTTTTCCGTGAGTAGTGCAAGTGGCACGATGGGCATTTCTTCTTGTGGAGAAACCGGAGTTTTTTTAGCAATTAAAGCAGTACACTCCTGAATTTTTTGTATTGTATAAGGATCATTATCTTTTAATTTTAAAGCTTCCATATATATCAATTTAGCTTCAAGATATTTTTGCGATTGAAATAGAGAATCACCTTTGGTCTTAAATTGCATAAACAGCTTATCTTTCTCTGCTTTTGCAGTTTCTTCACCAATTATTTGGTTTATCTCTTCAATCTTATCTGCTAAATAACTAACTCCTGGTTTTAGCGAAATAGCAGCCTGGTACATACGTCTGGAATCAATATAGTCCTTTGTTTGAAATAATGAATCTCCTTCATCCTTAAATTGTGTATACCGCTTTTCATTGTCTACTTTCGCTTTGCCATCAGCAATTCTTTGCTTCGTCTCTTCTATTTTACTAAGAAGATAAGCATCTCCAGGTTTATGAATTAAAGCTGCTTTATACTTACGATTTGATTCATTATAGTCCCCTTGTTGAAATAAAGCATCTCCTTCATTTTTATATAGCGTATATTTTCTTTCCGTTTCAGATTCTTCTTCTTCATCACTTAACATTTGGTTTATGGAATCTTTTTGACTAGAAACGTAGAGGTCATTTGGTTTATAGGTCATAGCAGAATCATACCTGACTAAGGCTTCATAATACTTACCGAGTGCAGATAAAGAATCACCTGCCAGCTTAAACAGTGTGTATTGCCTTGCCTGGAAATTGAAATTCTCTTTTTCCGGCCAAAATAAAAAAATTACTAGTAATAATCCTATCAAAATTCCGGAACTCCATATCCATATATTGTTGAATATCCGTATCCTTTCTTTAAATTTCGGTTTTTGCTTTATAATGGATTCTTTCGGTGTGGTTGCTGGTGTGCTTAGACTCGGGAGAAGATCATCTTTGTATTTTGATCTATCATCTTTAATCAGTTTTGATATGACTTCTAAATCTGCGGCTAATGCTTCAACACTTTGATAGCGATTTTCCGGTTGCTTTTGCATAGCCTTATTTACAATTTGTTGCAATTCTAAAGGAATATCAGGTCTTATATTGGTTATTAAGTCCGGTTCTTCGTTCAAAATCGAATACAGTACGGCGTGTGCATAATCACCTTTAAACGGTAATTGCCCGGTAAGCATCTCATATAATATGATGCCAACGGAGAAAATGTCGCTTCGGTGATCAACTTCTTCACCTCTAGCTTGCTCTGGAGACATATAAGCGACTGTACCTAAAGTTGTGTTTGTTTTGGTTAGCCTTGTTTGACCGGCAGCTTTTGCCAAACCAAAATCCAGCACTTTTACATGGATGGGTTTGTCTTCCTCAACGGCTACCATTATATTTGCTGGCTTTAGATCACGATGAATAATACCCTTTTGATGCACGGTTGAAAGCACCGAGCAAAGTTGGTTAGTAATCTCTAAAACCACTTCTAATGGCATACCATTAGGATATGCTTTGATAAGTTTGCTTAAATCCGGACTTTCCAGGTATTCCATCGAGAGGAACAAAAGGCCGTCCTCTGTCACACCAAAATCATGAATGATAATGGCATTGGGATGATTGATTCGAACAGCGGTTTTGGCTTCTTTTCTGAATCGCTCAATAAACTCAGGATCTTTAGCTAAATCTTGGAGAATTATCTTGAGAGCAAAAAATTCATCGAGGTAAATCTGTCGCACCTTATAGACAACCCCCATCCCACCCTCACCAATCTTCTCTACAATCTGGTAGCGGCCATCAATGGTTTTACCGATTAGTTTATCCTGCACTATAAGGATAGTTCCATCAACGGAACAAAGTTTAGCTTCAAAAGGATATTCTTTGTGACATTTCGGGCAGATTTTCAAGTAAATGATTTCCCTTTATTTTATGTCTACAAATCGTTTAATATAGATTGATTAACTTGATCTATTCATAAACTTTGTCACTGGTTTATAAAACTGTCATTCCCGTCCCGCCTGGGCGGGATTATCGGGAATCTTGTACACAGGCCCATAGAACCCCGATAAACTTGTGCCCGTACGATTTTAACGGGTAAGCACTCGGCGGTGACATTTTTGGGGTTCTCGGACAGCATGAAAGCATTCGGGAACGACACTCTCCAGCATCCTGCGCGACGGGATGACATTGGATGTTTTAAACTTAAAAACATGATCCATGAATTATCCAGGTTAATTAAGTTCTATTTATTTTTTTTGACTTTTTCAATAATTAAAAAGATTGGTTTATACGCAATAAGGCCAACCGCCCTATTTCAGGGGCTCCAATCATTTCAATATGCTTATTATTTGTGAGGTTCTGAATTGTTAGAGACAGCCTGGTATGATTAGAAGAGGGTAATTGATAGGTTAAATTTAAGTCTAGAATTGTATATGCATCAACAGTACCTATATAAACGTTCGAATTTACCGGGAAGCTATAGATCTTCCGAAAGCGCAGCTCTCCGCCAAATCTGGTTTTTGGATTTTCATATTGAATACTGGCACTAAACTTATTTTTGGGTGCATTCAAAGAGATATTATGGGGTTGAGAATCTGATTTTGGAAAGAAATCATCGGAGACAAAGGAATAATTACCAGTAAAAGACCAATTGGGATTTAAATAATAGATGAAACCAAAATCAGCTCCAGATAAAGAGATGTTTCCGAAATTACGATAAGTCAGCATAATAGCAGTTGGATCGAAAGCTTGTTCGGGTGTTACAGTACCAAAGGGGATCTTTGCAATATTTGTCGCAAATAGGTCTGTGATTTCGTCAACAGGTGTGCCATTGCCATTTCCACCCCTTCCCGGATCGTCAAATGATGCGGTTAATGTAGCTTGTGTGACAGCATCACTGACTGCATAGAGTGTACTAATTGCCTGCCTAAGCTCTGTGCTTAATGATGTGCCATCCAAAAATACATTTGGTGTTTCGACATTGAGGGGTGCGATGAAGTTTTTGAAAACCGAATGGTAAAAATCTACTGTGATCAATAATTTGTTCCCCAATATTTCTTTATAGCCAAATTCTATAGTTTGCTTTATGCTGGGTTTGAGAGTTTCAATTTCAACAACATCATTGACCGGATTAAAGGGAGTCGACGTAGAAGCTGGATTAAGAATAGATAAAACATTTGGAATTGTCGAATTTAACTCAAGCGGAATAACGCTTGCAACCATTTCGGCAAGCTGACCTTCAAATTTGCTGAGAACCACACCCCGCCCTACGTTCCACATAACATTAGAAAATAATGGATCATCCAGTTCAATAAAGTCTGAAGTGGTTAATCCAATTAAAGAAGCAAAGGGAGAACGAAATTTTGGTCGACCGTCAGCGCTTCTTCTAAATTGAAATCCACCCACAGGTACACCCTGAACTCGAATGTCAATTTTAGAATCTGGACTTATTGCCTTCAAGCCAAACGGATCTTCCTGACTCAGGATATCCAGGTAAAGGTTGTTACTAGATGGTGTATCGAAAGCGCGGTTAAAGGTTAACCGAAGGTTCTGGTTTGTAGTTGGTTTGTAAATAAGCGCAAGACGTGGTGAAAAAACCAAATTATCAAGCCGGTTGTGGTGATCTATGCGTGAGGCTGCAACCAACTTCACTTTTGAGTTCAGATTGGTTTCTGATTGTAAATAGACGCCAATTTCATTGATGCTATCTTTATTTTCATTGCGCCCATTTATTGTGTGGCCTGTATTAGGTTGGGTTAATAAAATATCCAACCCGTAGATAAAATGTTGTTGGTTACCCAGCGAGGCCCCGTGTTGTACCTGGCCAGCCAAAAGTTTGGATTTGTCAACGATTAATTCGCCTGTTCGCAATACATAGGTATTGCCAGCATTACTAAAATTGATATATCCTTGCATAAACAGGTCTTTATAGGAAAAACGCGCTTGCGCGTAACTATATGTCCAATCTATAACTTGCACCGCGCCAATACCCGTAAGCTCTAAATTACTGGATTTGTTGAATCCCCCATTAACTATAAATTTCATATCATCCTTCAAGTTAAAATCAAGTCGTGCATCTATGGAAAGCTTTTCAACATCAAAATTCCTTGAATTATCAATACTATCCCCTATTACTATCCGGCCAGAACTTGTTTGCTTTGCCTTCAGAATTTTTTCCGGCTCTTCCGGATCGTTATATAGCCAATCCATACCCTGGTAATATTGACCTGAAATCTTAT
Source organism: candidate division KSB1 bacterium (assembly GCA_022566355.1). Lineage (NCBI taxonomy): Bacteria > Pseudomonadati > Candidatus Zhuqueibacterota bacterium. The sequence continues at coordinate 3,400 of JADFJB010000012.1, read as the reverse complement.
AACCAAATCGCTTATTAACACTTCCAGCGTGTCGATAAGAACCCATAAAAATTTTACGTTCGCCACCTGCTATACTGATCCTTGTTCCCTCCGAATCAAAAGGCGACTTGGTGAACATATGCATTACACCATTGGCACTATTTGGACCATACAAAGCGGATCCAGGTCCGAGAACGACTTCAATCCGTTCCAAATCTTCATTAATAATTGGGATCCAATGGTAGATATTAACTCGTAAGGATGGAACTCTGGCAATACGATAGTCAACTAGCGACAATAGGGCACCGGAAAAAACATTATTGAACCCTCGTACTACAACAAGCGATTGATTAATTCCAGTTGTTGCAACATCAAGCGCCGGCATCGTTTTTAAGTGTTCAGATGGTGTTAAAACCGTACGGCTTTCAATTTCTATATCATCTATAACGATAACATGGGCCGGCGATTCCAATAATTTCTCCCGCCGTTTAGATGCACTTACAGTATACGGATTCATTTCGACACGAATCGCAAGCAGAGAGGTATCTATGGTTGTGGTTTCTCCTGAGTTGATAAGGATATCTGACAGGCTTACATCATGGTAACCTGTATGTGATAGCACAATTGTGTATTTACCGCCAGGTATATTGGAAACCAGGTAAATTCCGTCTTGATTGCTTTTGGCATTCAATTTTGGTGGGTTGATCGTTACCAAGGCTCCAATGAGTGGCTTTCCAGTTTCACGATCGGTAATCTTTCCTGTTAAATGTCCATTCGCTGAAAAAGCCGTTTGGAACAAGATTAAATGCAAGCAAATTATATAGGATGTTTTGATCATAAAAATAATTACAATTTAGGTAGAAGTAGGATCAGTACTTGTTTAATTAGCGCTATCTACAGATCTGCCCTCACAAATTCCGGTTAATAATACTCTATTACTCTATTTTACAAGTTGATCCATTAGATGTCAAGCAATTTCTTAAAAGATCTGAATTTTCTACAACCTTCTGTTTTCGCTCCGGCGCCCGAGTCCTGGCATTTACACCGATTCAATACTGCACATATTTTTAATATCTTCCAAAGGATTATCAATAAGTACAATAAAATCCGTCCATTTTCCATATTCAAGCGAACTAACACCTTCCATCTCAAAAACTAAAAAGAATTCTTCATACATTATGTCATGGGAAAAATATTAGAAGTAAAAAAATAATTTGAAGATGATTATTAGTATATTTGACGCTGTAAAAGGATTTAAAAAAGTATTGTAAAGACAATGATTGATTTGGAGGTTTCAATCATTCTAAAATTTAAAAGAAATAATATCATATCTATCTATAACCAGGTATGAAAGAAATTTAAATTTTCTCTTTGTGAAAACTCACTCAAAGAATAGTTCCTTCACATCTTTGGGCGTGGGTGAAGTTAATCTGCTTACAACGACAATCAAAACCAATGAAACTGCAGCTCCAAAGATCGCTGGCCATATGCCGCCAATCCAGTTGGAAAAGGATTGATATTTCATGTAGCCGACCACATACCAAATGACGCAGCTTATCGCGCCGCCAGTGCAAGCGTGGAACTGCCGATTATTGAGCCGGAAGTACTGAGAAATTCCCGCCGGGATTGTTTTTTAAGGCTCATAAATGATACTCCTTCCAGTGCGGCTTAAAAAAGCAGAATCTGTGATGGCAAATATATTGCACAACTAAGAGGTAAATGTCAAGGGAAATTTTTAGAAGTGAAAAAATGGTTGTGGGGAAGGAAATACTCTACGCTTATTTTCTTCTTGTTTTCGTGTCCTCGTATCGTTGAGGTTTATGAATTCATCACGTCAATGAGCATATGCTTTCGTAGGCATTTCAATATATTGGTCAGGCTCCTCGGAATTATTGTGAATAGCGAAGAACTGCTTTTCAATCTCTTTCAAGACAACTGCGTCGTAGTAAATCATACCACAATCAAGACAGAATTCCACGGGTGTATTGGGAACGAGCAAGTATTTACCCTTATGACTATATAAATACTCAATACGACGCTCCTCATATTGCTCACTCCCACAATAATGACATTTAGTCTTGCTCATTTTAATGCTTTCCTCTTTTCCAAGGATTAACAAATTTTGGCTTCTTTGGGATATATACTGTAATGACCGCTATTTTATTTCCGGCCAACCACAAACAATATGAATTGGGATGTCATCCGAATGAAATATCAAAGAGAACTCGTTTTTTGCCGTAACCACTAACAATATGTTCAATGGACATAAATTGCACAAACTGCCACACTATTTATTAGACCTGAATCCCGATAAAAACATCTGGACAAGTTTTCAAAACCTACTACGAATTAAATTTCAAACTAATTCAGTTTTTCTTTTCATATATTTTCTGCGGACGCTTTTTAAATCTCTTTTTCTTTTGCCGGGATCTTTTTCGTATTCTTCGTGCAATTTGTCTCTAATCTCCCGCATCATTTTTACCGCATCAAATTTTTTATTCTCTTTTTTCATAATAACTCCGGCATTTATGCCGGAGCTTTAAAGCAAACCTAAAAACGGGCTTTAGCCCAAACTCATCTGCTTGATATTATCAAAACCATATTTCTTAAAAAACTCATCGCATTCCTCGATATAACTTTTTCTTTTGTGATGTTCTTCTTGATTTCTAATAGTTGTGATAATTTTCTCAATTTGTGACTCGCTCACAGATACGGCAAAGTATTCATCTTGCCAACCAAATTTTGTTTCTGCTAATTTATTATCATTAATCCAGTGCGATGATTCACCTTTTAATAATTGTAGCGCTTTGCTAATTGATTGATCAGCTGATAGTGATATTAGTGCATGTACATGTTCGGGTTCACAATTAATTTCTTTTATAAAAACAGCTTTTTCTTTTGCATTAATCTAATTGCTCACTCAAGTATAATTCATCTCAACACGTAAAAGCCCCCTAAGATCAAGTTTTCCCATATACCTACGGATGGTAAAGGCGATACAGGGGAACAGTGCCGGTTCTCGGTTTTGCAAATATATAACCAGCAATCTCAACCCCATCATATGTGTAACCATCTTTTTCTATTGCTTTTTGCCTTTCCGCAAGATCCGTTGTGTAAAAATGGTCTCCATTCTGCGGCTTATAAAGACGGTAGAATTTAACGGTACCAGTTACCTTAGTTAGGTAGACATAACCAGCAATCGGGACTCCATCATTTTTGTAGCCATTTTCATCTTTTGCTTTGTCTCGTTCTGCTGCACTCGTCGTATAAAAATGATCCCCCCTGGCTGAATTATACAAGCGAAAGAGCTCGACCCTTTTAGAAGAAGCAGAGAACAGATCTTCATCCTTAAATATGTAACCAGCAATCGGAACACCGTCATCAATGTAGCCATGTTCTGCAATCGCATTGTTTATCTCCT
>JADFJB010000011.1 GCA_022566355.1 candidate division KSB1 bacterium | reverse complement strand
ATTTTTTTACTTTTAAAATTTATAGTTTTTGGATTAATCACAAAAAGATAGACTTTACAAGTCGATTTTTCCACAAAGAATTATTCTCGGAACCGGCTGTAAATTATAGAGTAACTTCATTTCAAACCGACAAGTATTGCTAACCCATCTCTCAAATTGATTCGAATGAGAGATAAGACGACACTGGATACTTCCAGCATCTGGTATCTGGTATCTGGCATCCGGCATCTGGATCCCCGATTATACAGAGTTGAAATGCTATTTTCAATGTTATCATTTGATTTCTTTTTTAAACACCGAAAATCACTGAATATTAATAGTTCATTTTCGGTGTTATTCGGTGCTAAATTTTATTCTTCCTTAATCAAGATTTGTTTAGTGTTATCCCAATACCACAAGGTTTTCCTGGTAACATGCACTCCACCCAACCACTTGTCGATGCCATTTATCTCCACCCAGTTTGTCTTATTCAGAATTACTTGTTGACCGAGTTCTGTGAGAATTAATCGTTGCTGCAGAAATTCTTGATCGGGATTCAATGAACTCGGCAGAAAAAATGGTTTGCTGCCTTCAGCCTGCAAAAGTGGAAAATCACAATGATTCATCCCATACATATGCTGCCAAAACGAGGCATCGCCCAAATAATTAGCCTCTTCCATTTTATGCGATTCTTTAAATATTTCGCCTGGTTGAGTCATATTCGATTGTACGATTTTCAGGATTTGTGACTGGTTTCTTGATAAGCCATTTTCTTTGTCAGGATACTCTTGCAATAAGCGTAAAAATGCACTTTGCAAGTAGGGTAGGTAGGATATATCCTGGGTGATTATTTCTACTATTTTTTTTGGATTTGGTGAACAAAACGCCAGCCAGCTTTGGTACCCCGAAGCAAGTTGATTTGATGTTATTTCACTCCGATCTGAATAATTTACTAACAACCGACCTTTCGATGAATTGGCAACGAATTCATCTTTGCAGATTATGCTTAACTTTGTTTTTTTAAATTCGTGCTGCGAAAACCAATCCAATAATTGGATCAACTGAAGCTGATCGTATAAATCGTGTTCGAACCATAGGATCACTTCTTCATAATCTCCAGACGTAGCTAACCTTTTATCCCGTTCTTTAAAATTATTGATCGCATCTTCATACTCACCCCAACCTCGTTCTGAAATAAATTTAGCCCGGATGATCGATAATTCTTCTAGAGTGAGATTTGCTGGTACAGGGCCATCATGCAAAACATCACGCCAGGGCAGAAAATCTGCAACAATCCCTGCTTCTTTGAGTGTATCAACAGCGCTATCGCCGTTCGTGATAATAAGTATTCGATCTGACATTTATGTGCAGCTAGTTAGTGAATAAATGTTATTTGCCGGTTTTTGAACCGCGCTTAGTCAACAAGTGATACGAGGTTCACCTTTTGGTAATTTCGTATTGGCAATGTACAGGAATGTGTGCCAACCTGCAATAATTTATTGAATTAGACACAGGCTGATTTTATCTTACTTTGTGTTTAAACATAGGTCCAGAAATTTGATCGATCAAATAATTAGATATCATAGATTTCAAAATTTGTCATCGGAACCTAATTTCCAAAAAATGTGAGGAACAATAAATGGCGCAAATAAAACGAGTATGTGTGTATTGTGCTTCAAGCAATAAATGTAATAAATCCTATTTGGAAGCGGCTTATAAGCTGGGCATTCAGTTGGCACAAAATGGGATTGTAACTTATTATGGCGGCGGTGCAGTTGGATTGATGGGAAGTCTTGCTGATGGTGCCATTTCCGCAGGTGGAGAGGTGGTCGGAATTATACCTGATTTTATGCAACAACTGGAATGGGGACACAAGGGAATTACTAAACTTCATATTGTAAACACTATGCATGAGCGCAAAAGTATGATTGTTTCTGAATCAGATGCTTTTGTTGCACTACCGGGAGGATGCGGAACACTTGAGGAATTACTTGAAGTCATCACCTGGAAAAGATTGGGATTACATAGTAAGCCAATAATAATCACTAACCTTAAGGGATTTTTTAATCCCTGTATTGAAATGCTTAACCAGTGTGTCCGGGAGCATTTCATGCATGAAAAACATCTGCAAATGTGGACGGTAGTAGATTCTGTCGATGAAATTATCCCGGCACTAAGCAATGGTGAAGCATGGTATAAAGATGCCCGGGATTTTGCCGTATTAAAATAAGCAAGCTCATTTTTAGACAGGATAAACAGGATTATCAGGATAAAAATCCAGTATATCTTGTTAATCCTGTCAAAAAGAAAAAGAATAAAGGTCTAAATAGATCCCTCCTGGACGACAGTGCCGATACTACCGAAGTATCCAGGTTAATTATGAAACTTTTAAAAAATTCAGGATTCGTACAAATTGCCGGTGTGATGGATTGGGTGGAAGCAAAACTGCTCATGGATGAAGGAGTGGATGCAATCGGTTTTCCACTCGGATTACCTGTTCATAGAAAAGATTTAACAATTTCTAAGTCTCATAAAATCGTTAAGAAATTAAGCAATCAAGTACCTGCAGTTTTAATCACATATTTCAATAAAGCACGGCAAATTCATGAAATTTGTCAAGCCACAGGAATTGAAGTGATTCAAATCCATGGCAGGATATCTATTGTGGAAATCAGGAAGTTGTTTACGTTTAATCCGGAATATAAACTTATTAAGAGCTTTGTGTTAAAGGAATAACATCGATGAATTAATGCAGAGCATTACACAATTCTCGCCTTTCGTAGAAGGAATTTTTACCGACACACATGATCCAATTACCGGAGCCGATGGTGCAACAGGAAAAAACCTACGATTGGAATATTAGTCGACAGTTAGTTGAAAAATCAAAACATCCAGTAATTTTAGCTGGAGGACTAAATCCTCAAAATGTAGGGTTAGCAATAACCCGAGTTAAACCTTCTGGTGTTGATGTTCACACCGGGGTTGAGGGAAAAGACGGCAGGAAAAATAGGGATTTGGTTAGAAAAATGGTTCATGAAGCCAAACTAGCATTTTCACAAAACATTTGACCATCAATTTTATTACCCGAATAAGCAAGGTTCTGCAATATATCATTGAAACGATTTCTTAATTTGAACGTTAGAGTAAACTCTTTGTTAAAACGATATTCCAATAAGAACTGGGAAAATAGCTATGAAAAAAAACCTGCTCTTGTATTTCGTAATCTGTAACCTCTGCATTATATCACACACAGTCCATGCTGATAACCTGGTAAGTGTTTTGGGATTTTACAGTATTGCACCAGCTGATGGTGCCGATATCTGGGGATATGTTGATCCCAATACCGGAAAAGAATATGCCTTAATGGGCCGTTTGAGTAATGGTTTGATGATTTTCGATGTTACTGATCCTACAAACCCAATTCTTGTTTCTCATATGCGATCGGTTCCCGGTTTTGATGTCAAAGTATGGAAAAACTATGCTTATACCGTTACCGGTAGTGGTGGGGGATTTGGAGCCATTATCGATTTAACCAATCCTGCTGAGCCGGTTCAAGTTGGCTCTTTTAATTCTTCACATAACATTTTTATCTCTGAGAATGGATACATGTTTCAGTCAGGTCCGGGTACTCGAATAATGGATTTGAATAATGATCCTACAAATCCTGTACAAATATGGCGAGTCGGCACAGATGGCCACGATGCAGCCGTTATTGGTAACCGGCTATACGATTTTCATGGTTCACCCGGAACATTTATTTATGATATTTCTGATATCTCCAATCCGAACCTCATAGGCTCGATTACCAATTCAACTATATTTTATCATCACAGTGGCTGGACTTCTAAAGATGGCGATTACTTATTTATAACGGATGAGGGCTCAAGACATCCATTCCCGGATATTACTGTTTGGGACATTCGCAATGTTAGCGAACCTCAAAGAGTTGGTGAGTGGGGAGATGCAAGAGGAATTGTGCACAATTTATATATAATTGGAGATTATGCTTTTACTTCATATTATTATTCCGGATTCCGTGTTTTCGATATTTCTGACCCAACTAACATCAAAGTAGTTGCTGAATATGATACATCACCCATTTCGCGTGAAGGCTTTGGCGGCGCCTTTGGCGTTTATCCATTTGCGCCTTCAGGGAATATCTATGTAAGTGATCAATCAGGTTTATTTATCTTTAAATTTGACCGTCAAATTACTGATATTTCACCAACTGAATCTTACGAAATACCCACAGAATTCACCTTAGGACAAAATTATCCAAATCCATTCAACCCGAAAACTCAAATTGATTATTCCATTGCTACCAGTTCTGATGTTAATATTATTGTTTACAATATTCTTGGTCAGCCGATTAGATCCCTGGTTGATCAATACCAGACAGCCGGACAGTACACAGTTACCTGGAATGGTAAAGATGATTTTGGCATCGATGTGAGCGCTGGTTATTATATCTACAAAATGCAGGCCGGTGCTTTTGTTGAAAATAAGAGGATGGTTTATTTAAAATAAGTAGAGATTACTTCAAACATTATTTTTTGATGTTCTGGCTCGTATATTTCCTTTCCTTCCAATTAACTGAATGACTAAACAAAAAAAACGGGGCAAGAATTAATGGGTAAATTATTACAAATAATTCAAATAAAAAGAACGATCTTAATTGTTCCTTTCTTTGCAATATTAAGACAGCAAAAATTAGAATTAGAAAATCTGAAAATAAAATTATTAGAAGTGCAATGATTGCGGCCAAAAAGGTATTTAAGATCACCAAAATCAGAGGAATGATTTTCGCAATAAAACTAAGTAGCATTAAGAATCTTGCAGAAAAAGAAAATCCCCTGCTTCCAATTGCCCAGCGTTTGCGCTGTAAATATAACTTTTTTAAAGTATCGACTGGATTTGTTTGTACAATCATTTCAGGTTCCGGCTGGAGAATTATCTTGTAATCCGTCTGCTTTTTAATCGCATTCATCAAGGCGTAATCCTCAACCAGGCTAAAACCAATGTTTGGAAAACCACCAATGAGGTCATATGCATCTCTGCGAAAGCTCAAGTTATTACCAAATATACCTAACGGTTTTTTTAAGCCGGAAAAGCCACTTCCGACAGATGTAGCAAAAAGCCATTCTAAAGATTGAATTCTGGCAAATAGATTGGATGGTGCCTCCTTATCGGTTAATAATGTGAAACCTCCAACCATGCCTGTCTCTGTTGTGTAATACAACAAATGTGATTTAACCCAATTTGCAGGAACCCTGCAATCCGCATCTGTGATAAAAATAAATTCGCCCATTGTCTCCTGCAAGGCAGTATGAATCGCGCTGGCCTTGCCGTTCAGGTTTGCGATTCTTTCTCTCGATTGAATCAATTTCACATGGTTATGTTTTGCACAAAACTTGGAGACTATATCTGAAGTATTATCGTGTGAGTCATCATCAACGACAAAGATTTCAAATTTCTCCGTTGGATAATCGATTGCCAGGATGCTTTCCAGGGTTTTGGCGATGTTATTAGACTCATTCCTGGCAGCAACGATGATAGAAACAAAAGGCTTATCTTTTGGTTTGTTTTTAGGAGTTTTGTTCGCCATCCATAAACCAAAGCAAACGAACAATGCCTGAAAAAAATATAAAAGGGTGATTGCTAAAAAAGGCAATTGCCAGTTATCGATAATCATTGTGAGCTATTCGGTAATAGATTTAATTCCCATATTCCTACAGATCCTGATCTAGCGAGAATCAACAATATTATCCCGAATGGTTTCTGTTGTTTTTAGAAATGCCTGATCTTTCCATTGAAATCGATTAAATAATCCAAGAAATCCAAAGAAAAGTAAATAAGGTGGATGAAGAACTTGGGTAATAATAAAATATCTCAATAACCGTTTTATTTGAAAAGCTTTCGAAGCCTTCAATAAAAAGATAAATTCAAAAATGGCCTTAATCACCCATGCAATTACAGCGGTTAGGCCATAAATTCCAGGGAAAACAAACAAAGATAAAAGCCCAAAAAATAAAAATGCATTCAAAAAATAAACAGAGATCAGACCGATTGTCATAGGAAGTTCATAATGCATGCCTTTACTTGCATAACGAATCCGTTGGTTTCGGAATTTATTCCAGGTCAATGGCGCGGCCCCCGGGACAAATGCTTGGGGTGAAAGTGCATAAGTAATAGTCCCGGGTTTCTTTTGAGCTACTTTTAAGATAAATAAATCATCGTCTCCGGAAACCCATTTCCGTATGGATTCAAATCCACCCATTGCAAAATAAGTGGAACGCCGGTAACTTAGGTTACACCCTGCTGCAGTTAAAGGTCTTTTGATGCCAATACTACCGGCTGCGACAGCTGCTACTGAGAAAAATTCTAAAGCCAGTAGACCTCGAATCATGCTATTGATGGGCTTATCGAAGCGATAAGGCGAATACCCAACGACGACTGATGTGTTTTCCCCGTAACATTCTACTGTTGATTTTACCCAGGTAGGGGGTGGAGTACAATCTGCGTCGGTAAATAGTAGGATATCTCCCGTCGTTGCCCTGATCCCAAGGTCTAAAGCGCGTTTTTTTGGAGCAAAATCGGGTATGGAGTCTGTAATTTTTATAACATAAAAATTTGAGTATTTTTCTTTGGCACAACATAAAATATCCCAGCTTTCATCTTGGGAATGATCATCGACAATACAAATTTCCAATCGGTCTTCAGGATATTGCTGGTTTGTTAAGCATTGAATCAAGCGGGGTAGGTTATGGGCTTCGTTTTTCGCTGCAACAATAATAGACACCGAAGGCAGAGCATCTGATTTGGGTTGAGAAAATTGTTGTATTCTTGCAATTCCAATGTATAATAAAATTATGGCAAGGATATAAAATAGAAATATCGTGCTAAAAGCGGCAATCAGAAGAAGTTGCATTTTAGGAAGCCTTTAAATAAAGGGCGCAAATCATTCTATTTTTCAGAATTCTTAATGCGATTCCAAATCGAGTCCAATTCTTCCAGGGAACAATCCTCAATATTTTTGGATTGTGATTTGATTTCTTGTTCAATTATATGAAACCTATGATTGAATTTTTCAATGGTTCTCCTCAAGGCGTTTTCAGGATTCGATTTTAAGAATCTGCTTATATTGACTAAAGTAAATAGTAAATCACCCAGTTCTTCTTCAATTTTATTCTCATTTTTTTCTGATATGGCTTGCTGCAATTCCGATGTTTCTTCCTTAAATTTAGACCAAACATCTGCAATTTCTTTCCAATCGAATCCAACTTGGGCTGCTTTTGATTGAATTCTATAGGCGCGTAATAAAGCCGGTAATTCTTTGGGAACACCGTCAATAACGGATTCCCGGCCCTCCTGCCTTTTTATTTTTTCCCAGTTTTTCTCCTGCTCTTCTGGTGTATCAATTTTTTGATTACCATATACATTCGGATGACGCCGGATTAATTTCTCAGTTATTGAGTCAATCACATCATTTACATTAAACTGCTTGTTTTCGCTTGCTATTTGCGCATGAAAAACAATTTGTAAGAGTAAATCACCTAATTCTTCTTTCAATGCATCCTGATTCTTTTTCTCAATAGATTCTAAAACTTCATACGTCTCTTCTAACAAATACTCACGGAGTGACTCATGTGTCTGCTGCTTATCCCAGGGACATCCGTCTTCACTCCTTAATTTCTCCATGATCTGAATGAGCGCAATGAATTTATTGTTATCCATTTAGTGTCCCTTTAAAAGTATAAATCTATTTGATTTTAATTTATAAATATCCATAATGCTAAGTTAAATTTCAACTTGATTCTTCAAAGGAATTGGTTTAATATTATCATATTATTTATAAAGCACTTATTGAAATTAGCTAAATTATCTACTCTTAAAATATTAGTAACATGCAAATTGATTTAATGGAATACCGGCTTCAATTGAAACATACTTTTCGCATATCGAGAGATTGCGGCCGAGATTTCGTTGATGTGGCTATTGTGAGGATACATCATTTAGGGTTTACTGGTTATGGAGAGGCTTCTCCTTCTAAATACTGGGGAGAAGATATTGAGTCAGTAAAAGCAGCATTTAGTGAGCTTAACTTCTACAAATATCCTGAGCTAAGTGATTATGAAGGCATAATCAAAAATATTAATTCAACGGACAACCCACCACGTTCACTCTTGGCGGCGATTGAAATGGCAATCCTGGATTGTGTAAGTAAAAGCAGGGGGCAATCGGTACGGCAATTGTTGGGAATACCATCAGATCGAAATGTTCGATCCTCATTCACCATAGGTATCGCAGATCTTAATACAATCGAATTAAAAGTGCAGGAAGCTGCAAAGTTTCCAATTTTAAAAGTGAAACTCGGCGCTGATAACGATATTCAAATCATTGAGAAAATTCGGTCACAAACTAATAAAACCATTCGGGTGGATGCCAATGAAGGTTGGACTAAAGAAGAAGCTGTTAAAAAGATTAATTGGCTGGAAAATCAAAATGTGGAGTTTGTCGAGCAGCCTTTACCCGCATCACAAAATGAGAATATGGCATGGGTGAAAGCGAGAGTGAATTTGCCGCTATTTGCAGATGAAAGTGTTAAGAATAGCTCAGACATCCCTGCATTGGTGAATTTCTTCGATGGGATCAATATCAAATTAATGAAGTGTGGTGGGATTCTTGAAGCATTATCGATGATTCAATCAGCAAAACAATCCGGAATGAAAGTGATGGCAGGCTGTATGACAGAAAGCTCGCTGGCAATTTCTGCCGGCGCTCAATTCTTGCCGTTGCTGGATTTTGCCGATTTAGATGGTTTTGAATTAATATCAAATGATCCTTTTACGGGTTTAACAATGACCGATGGCTATATAAGTATTAACAATAACCTTGGTTTGGGTGTAAGTCCAAAGAATGAATTGTATTCAGATTAATTGAATAGGATGATGATTATGTTATACCGTCAGCCAAAAACCCGCAAGTATAGTTATAGACCTCGATTCTACAAAGAAGAAGAGGAGGGTGGTGGTGCAAAACAACATCGAATACAGTTTAGGAAAAATGTCTATTCCAGAAAAAAGAAGCGATCCTATTTAGGATTCATTCTACTTCTTGTGCTGGCACTGATTGTCATGAAAGTACTGAATAAAACCCACATCGTTCCAAAAGATGTCGAGTTTGATGATATGGAAATTGTAAGGTAAGCCTGAGTATGAAAACAAAACTACAATCCAGAAGGGAATCTTTCCTTGAAGTTCTACAATCTCGTGTGATTGTAGCCGATGGTGCAATGGGAACCGTGCTATACAACCAGGGAATTCCATTCACTGCATCCTTTGACGAATTAAATTTAACCCGACCAGACCTAATTCGCTCCATTCATCAACAATACATGGCTGCTGGTGCTGAAATTATTGAAACCAATACATTCGGGGCAAATAGGATACGTTTGCGCCCGCACAATTTAGAGCATAAAGTCAAGGAAATAAATTTCGAAGGAGCCAGACTTGCAAGGGAAGCATGCAAAGACAAGGCATGGGTATTTGGTTCTGTTGGCCCTTTAGGCAAGCCGATGGAACCGGTGGGTAAGATCACCTTTGATGACGCGAAATCTTACTTTTTGGAACAAATCGAAGGGCTCATGGAGGGTGGCGTCGATTTTATTCTCCTGGAGACATTTAATGATTTAAAAGAAATCACCCAGGCTTTAATAGCGGCAAAAGAATTGGGAAATGTAACCATTGCCGCACAAATGACGTTTACAGATGATCTAAAAACTATGATGGGCGATAAACCAAAAGAGGTTATTCAATTATTGAAAGATTATGACTCCATTTTTGTTGGAGCGAATTGCTCAGTTGGACCTCAAGGTATTTATGAAGTGATGGAATTAATTGCCTCACTACCTCAAACAAAAGATATGTTCCTTTCTTCGATGCCGAATGCCGGTATTCCAAGAATGGTAAGTGGAAGATATATGTATTTATCATCTCCCGAATATTTCGCTGACTATGCCCATAGATTAACGAGATTGGGGATTAATGTCATTGGCGGATGTTGTGGAACAACTCCGGCTCATATTCAATTAATTGCTGAAAAAGTAAAAGGAACAAGGCCACAATCCCGGGTAAAAGGTAAAATTCAAGTTAAATGGATTGACGAAGTTGAAACTGAGAAAATTGATGAAAAACCTTCCTCCTTTGTTGAAAAACTCGGGAAAGAATTTTTGATCAGTGTGGAGATTGATCCTCCACGCGGAATAGATCCTACAAAACTAATTGAGGGTGCGATTTTTCTAAAAAGTAGGGGAGTAGAGGCAATCAATGTTGCTGACAGCCCATTAGCGCGTGCAAGAATGAGTTCTTTAGTCATGGGACATCTTATCAAGGAAGCAACTGATGTTGAGATCATTTTGCATTTATCTTGTCGCGACAAAAATATTCTTGCTTTACAAGCGGAATTAATGGGCGCCCATGCTTTGGGAATTCGCTCCATTCTGGCAGTCACCGGGGATCCACCAAAATTAGGTGATCATCCAAATGCTACGGGAGTTTTTGACGTTGATGCCATTGGCTTGACTAGCTTAATCACCAAGCTTAACCAGGGAACCGATATGACCGGAAGGGCGCTAAAAAAAGCGACAAATTTCAATCCCGGGGTAGGTTGCAATCCTGTTGAGATTGATATGGAGCAGGAACTCAATCGATTATACAAAAAGGTAGAAACCGGGGCGAAATATGTATTTACACAGCCTTTGTATGAAATTTCAATCCTGGAAAAATTCATGCGTACCGTAGATCAATTGAAAGTTCCTTTTTTCGTAGGTATTCTTCCTCTAAGAAATGGCAAGCATGCGGAATTCTTACATAATGAAGTCCCGGAAATGTTCATCCCTGAAAACATCAGGAAAAGAATGATAAATGCCGGAGAAAATGGTCCTTCCGAAGGTATTAAAATTGCCCAAGAATTTTTACTTGAAGCGAAAGATATGGTTCAAGGGACATATCTGATGCCGCCATTCAATAAATTTGAGATGGCCACCGATGTGATCGAGGTCCTCAAATAGTCTATAAATTCTCAAATTATCCACAAACAAAAAATCATTGAAAACGAATGTCTAACCTGGCAGATCAGATTAAAGGCTTTGCACACCAAGTAGGATTCGATCTCGTTGGAATTGCACAAGCAAAACAATACCCGGAAATGTTTTCATTCCTGGAATGGATAAAATCAGGGTATGCAGCTGATATGGAATATATCACCGAGAAAGTCTCCCCTCGCTTAAATGTAGAAGAAATTCTTCCGGAAGTGAAATCTATTATTTCTTGTGGGGTTTTATATGACACCAAAAGGAATCGCTCCATTGATAAAAAGGATAAAAATAAAACGTGGATTTCTCGTTATGCCTGGAATAAGGATTACCACTTTACTGTCCAAAAAATGCTTGATCAGTTGATTGAAAAAATGAAAAATGAGCTGCAGTCTCCATTTACTTATAAACGATATGTAGATACAGGTCCGGTTCTGGAGCGTGTTTTTGCATATCACGCCGGGTTGGGTTGGTTCGGAAAAAATAGTTGTCTAATCCATCCAAAGCTGGGATCATATTTTTTTATAGGGGAAATACTAACAGATTTAAAACTTGCACCGGACAGTGCAATCCGAGATTATTGCGGTAGCTGTACGAAGTGTATCGATGCATGTCCAACCGATGCAATCGTTTCAGATGGAGTAATCGACAGCAGGAAATGTATTTCATACCAAACAATCGAGAACCGGGGCGAAATCCCCGAATCAATTCGTGAGGATATTGGCCATCACTTATTTGGCTGCGATATTTGTCAGGAAGTATGCCCCTGGAACAATAAATCGCCATTAACTGAGCGAGAAGATTTCTTACCGAGTGAGGATAAATACTATCCGGAAATATTAAAAATGTTAGAGTTGATCTTACATAAATACCCCGAGGCTTTTTCGAAGAGTCCTTTAAAAAGAGCCAAACAGGATGGTCTTTTGCGAAATTTGTTTATTGTGATAGGAAACTCCGGAAACCCTGAATTCCTTTCAATTCTAAAGGAAATAAATCTTGAGCACAATGAAATAGTAAATGAAGCGCGGAATTGGGCGAATAGACAAATTCAAATAAAGCAGAATTCACATGAATAATTCATCGATGAATGTAATTTATGATGAAAAATAATGAAGTTAATATTTGGATGAATCTAAAGTATAAAGGCATAAAAAAAAATATCAGAAATTCATTTTTGACCAATAATATTTTTAAATGACTTATTTTTCTTCTAAGTTTATTATTATTAGTGCAGAAATCATATGTTTGAGCGAAAATGAATTTATTTAAATCCAGAACCTTTATAATCTCAGCAATTGTTAGTTTATTACTGGGATTGGTGTTTTTGAAGTTTGAAGCATCGATTTTGTCTCTGGTATTTTCTGTTTTCTCTTTGTTCGCTGTTTTGGTCTTACTCTATCATCCTTCAATTTGGATAGAGGATGCATTTGGGGCAGTTTCTTATAAGCTGAAAATTTCTTCATTGGTGGCCGGAGGATTGTTTTTAGCTATTTCCAGTTCTACACCTGAATTTTTTACTTCTTTTTCCGGGATTGTTGTTTACAAGATATTTGATATAGGTCTTGCCACAGTTCTATGGTCGGCTTTATTTAATTTATGCATCATAATAGGCATATGTTCGTTGATTAAAAGTCCACTAACGGTTGACCCGAGAATTTACAAACGGGATATGCCGTTTTATGGCGTTTCAATAATTTTGTTACTGTTATTGGCATTAGACAAAAGTTATTCTTCATATGATTTCCTGATCTTAATATGTCTCTATATCGTTTACGTAATCTCACTTTTTTTCGATAAATCGAAACCATATAGTGCAGTTAGCAATCAAAGCTGGAAATCGATTATTCTCAAATTAGTTTTTGGGATATTATTGATAAGTGTTCTATCTCATCTATTGGTTA
This sequence comes from candidate division KSB1 bacterium, assembly GCA_022566355.1. NCBI lineage: Bacteria > Pseudomonadati > Candidatus Zhuqueibacterota bacterium. The sequence continues at coordinate 45,543 of JADFJB010000011.1, read as the reverse complement.
CTTTTGGATTGCGAACTATAAAATTGAGCGAAGAATTATTCGAATTTATATTTCCAATAAGCCTGCTTGCTGCGATAGTTTTTGCTCCAGGAACATCAATAAGTGATTTATTAATGTCAATATCTGCCACAAGAAAAGGAGAAGATTCTGTAGGAATTGTCAATGGTATCGCTTCAAATACTTTTGATTTGTGCATTTGCCTGGGAGTTCCGGGATTTATCTATACTTCGATGACAGGCAAGAAAATACTGATAAATATTTTCGATTCAGGTTCGATAATTATTATTCTTGTAATCGGCTATGTCCTTACCTTTCTATTTATATATTCGGAGAAAAAGGTACATAAGGGAGAAGGTGTTGTCTTAATTGCTTATTTTGTGGGTTCTATTGTCTATTTATTATTTAACGTGTGAAAGATTTACAAAAATCATATATAATTTTTTAAAAGAGGTTACTAACCTGGATAATTCATAGCCACCAAGACTCAAAGACACAAAGCTTTAAAAAATAAAGGTTAAGAAAGATTAATTTTTTATATTGACATAAAATTGGTTCATAGTACTTTTCTTTATAACTTTAATATTCTTAGTGGCTTAGAGTCTTTGTGGCAAAAATTCATGAATAGTGCAGGTTAATTAACTTGATCTATTCATAAACCTTATCACTGTCATCCAGTAGGAATCTATTTTACAACTAATTTATACTTACGATTTTACTATTTCCTTTTTATGGAAATAGATCCCGTTGCGACGGGATGACAATTAGGAAATTTTAAGCTTAAAACTATAATTCATGAATTATCCAGGTTAATAAAGTTCGGGAATTATAAATTAAATAAATAAAATAATTTGTATATTTTCAGTTTAGACAGAAATATTGAGGTTAGGCAATAGAAAAAGTTTTGTAAAAATGCCATTGATAAAAATTAAAATTTACGGACACCCGGCTTTAAGAAAAATTTGCAGCCCGATAGAGACAATAGATGAAGAAACTGAACAGTTGGCTCACGATATGGTGGAAACCATGTACGAAAATAATGGTGTAGGACTTGCAGCTCCACAGGTGGGTGTCCTGAAAAGATTATTTATTGTGAATCCAAGGGAAGATGATGAAGACTTAAATCCACAAATATTTATTAATCCAATTATTAAAAATAAATCCGGCTTTGTTACAATAGAAGAAGGATGTCTCAGTATTCCGGATATTCGTTCGGATGTAATAAGATGCGAATCTTTTGATTTTACTTCATTAAATCTTAAAGGAGAAAAGATTCAATTCCATGCAGATGGCTTACTTGCCCGTGTAATCCTTCATGAAGTAGATCACCTGGATGGGAAACTTTTTATCGATTATCTTTCCCCTGTAAAAAAAATAATGTTAAATGAAAAATTGAAAGCGCTGGAAAAAGAAAGTGCGGTTTTAAGTCGTTAATTAAAATTAATTTATAAAGAAATACGAGGTAAATAGTGTTAGAAACTGGAGCGACCATAGCGGGTGGACTTTTGCTGTTTGTAGCCGGTTGGTTCATCAATCAGTACTATCAGAAACAAAACTCACAAAAAGCAAATATGAAGGCTGGTGAGATATTAAGCAGTGCCAAAGAAGAAGCCGAGCAAACAAAAAATGATATATTATTAAAGGCAAGAGAAGAGCAATTTCGACTTCGAGAAAGCCTTGAGAAAGAATACCAGGAACGAGAATCGTCCCTTGAGCAGTTAGACCAAAAAATACAAGGGAAAGAAAATTTTTTTAATGAACGCTCTGAATCCCTGGATATCAAAGAACATGACCTGATGAAGAAAGAAGAAGGTATTGCTAAAATGAAAGAGAGCATTCAAAATAAAGACAAAGAACTCTCTCAAATTATTAAGCGGGAAAATGAAAGATTAGACTCAATTTCAGGACTCTCCGTTGAAGAAGCAAAAAAATTATTGTTTTCTAATATTGAAACAGATACAAAACTGGAAGCTGCAAAACTTTCTAAGAGAATTCTTAACGAAGCCAAAGAAAACGCTGTTCGGGAAGCAAAAGAGATTGTCACAAGAGCTGTGGAAAAAGTGGCTTCCGAGCATACCACAGAGACTACCGTATCGGTAGTTCATCTAAGTTCTGATGAAATTAAAGGTCGAATAATCGGGAGAGACGGCCGCAATATAAAAGCATTCGAGAATTTGACTGGCGTAAAAATTATTGTGGATGATACCCCGGAAGCTGTTGTTTTATCCGGATTTGATCCGGTAAAAAGAGAAATTGCCCGGATTGCTTTGGAAAAATTAATCAAGGGCGGAAAAATTAATCCGCAAAGAGTAGAAGAGGCCATTCGAAAATGCGAGAAAGAAATTGAGCAGTTGATTTGGAAATCCGCAACCCAGTGTTTAAAAGATTTGGAAATAAGAGATGTACATCCTGAAATGATAAAAACCCTGGGAAGGCTTAAATTTCGTACTAGTTATGGACAGAATGTGTTGAACCACTGTAAAGAAGTTGCATTACTGTGCGGTGCAATGGCGGCTGAGTTAGGATTAGATATAAAATTGGCAAAACGAGCCGCATTGTTCCATGACATCGGCAAAGCAATTAGCCAAAATTCAGAGAGCACCCATACTCAACTTGGGGTAGAATTGGCAAAAAAATACAATGAACACAAGGTTGTAATCAATGCAATTGCATCTCATCATGAGGATGAAATTAAAGACAATCCAATTTCAATCCTGGTTTCGGCTGCAGATTCTATCTCAGGTTCCAGGCCAGGAGCCCGTAGAGAAACACTTGAAAATTATGTTAGGAGAATCGATTCTCTGGAAAAATTAGCAGATTCTTTTCCAGGAGTCTCAAAATCATTTGCCATTTCAGCCGGACGGGAAATTCGCGTAATCGTAGAACCTGAAAGAGTGACCGATGATGAAGCATATGTTATGTCTTCAGAGATTGCTAAAAAAATACAATCTGAGATGGAGTACCCTGGCCATATTAAGGTTACCGTTATCCGCGAGACTAAATCCGTTCAAAGTATTTAGAAAAGGATCTAATTCAACTGATGGAAAAGCGGCAGAAAGTTTTTTTGCAACTTGCCGCTTTTTTACTGTCTACATATTTATTAATCAACAAGTAGTAAAAAATGATTAAATTGTCCCATAAACCAGCCGATTTTGCACCAACGCTAAAAAACATGGAATTCATTTCAACTTTCACCGATCCTGCTGAAGAAAGGATTGAAGTTGGTGTTTTGTTTGTTGGCGCCGGACCAGCCAGCCTGTCAGGTGCTATCCATTTGGCAAAATTGCTTGGACAAAAACCGGAATTGAATGAACAACTGGGTGAAGTTCCTATCGCAATTGTGGAAAAAGGGAAATATCCTGGTGCACATCTATTATCAGGAGCAGTGGTTAACCCAATTGGTTTTCAAAAACTATTTCCAAACATGACAATTGATGATTTCCCATTTTACAATTCGGTTGAAGGGGAAGCCGTTTATTACTTAACAAAGAATCACGCATTCCGATTTCCAATAATACCTCCAACTATGAAGAACCATGGAAACTACATTGCATCTCTTAGTGAGATTGGAAAATGGTTAGGTGAAAAAGCTGAAGAATTAGGGATTATGATACTTACCGAAACATCTGCAATCAGCTTAATTATAGAAGATAATAGTATAAAAGGAATTCGAACTGGAGAGAAAGGACTCTCTTCCGCTGGTGAACAACTGCCAAATTATGAGCCGGGTGTGGATATTTCTGCTAAAATCACCATTTTGGGTGAAGGTCCCTTAGGACATTTATCTCAAACACTTATCGAAGAATTTGATCTGGCGCCAACGAATCCGCAGGTCTACGCTTTGGGAGTGAAAGAAATTTGGGAAGTGGCAAAACCACTAAACAAAGTTATTCACACAATGGGTTGGCCGCTCAGAGGAGCAAAAAAATATAGTGAGTTTGGCGGCAGTTTTATCTACCCAATGGCAAAGGATAAAATATCCATTGGGTTTGTCGTTGGGCTTGATTATAGCGATTCTTCACTTTCAACTCATGATTTATTGCAAGAATTCAAAAGCCACCCTTTAATCCGAAATATTCTTGCTGACGGCAACCGTATCGAAAATGGCTGGGGAGCCAAGACAATTCCTGAAGGAGGATATTACTCGTTGCCGAAAAAATATCATGTTCCGGGAGCACTTTTGATAGGTGATTCGGCGGGCTTTGTAAATGTGCCGGCTCTGAAAGGCATCCACTATGCAATGTTATCTGGCATTATTGCAGCAGAAACATTGTATGACAAAATTCAAAATGAGGATGATAAAATTGAGAATTTAGGAGACTTTGATTTAGCAATTAAAAACAGCGTCATTGAAAAAGATTTGTATAAAGTCCGAAATATGAGACAAGCCTTTAAGTACGGCTTTACTACTGGTTCTTTTCTCGCCGGTTTAATGACCATAACATCCGGTCTTTTTCCCGGATGGCGGTTTTCAATGCATTCAGATCGCGAAAGGACAATGGTCAAGGGGACGCAAGAATATGGGAAAACCGATAATCAATTCACATTTGATAAATTAAGCAGCGTCTATGCCAGTGGAAACCGCAGCCGCGATAACCAGCCGGATCATTTAAAAGTAAACAGAAATGTTCCTGAAGTGATCGGCGAAACCTGGATCCATATGTGTCCTGCGGAAGTTTATGAGTGGAAAGACAATGATGAAGGCGCTAAAACCATTCAAACAAATCCAACAAATTGTGTTCAATGTGGGGCAATCACTGCGAAAGGCGGTAGGTTAACACCTCCAGAAGGGGGCAGTGGCCCTGAATATACAGACACTTAAAACGAAAAAAAAAGGAAAATATTTTATATGAAGTTAGGTCGGTTTGAAATTGTGCCGGTGGAATTCGGTAGATTTATGCTTGATGGGGGAGCGATGTTTGGTGTTGTTCCAAAGCCATTGTGGAATCGCACAAACCCAGCTGATGAGGAAAACAGAATTCAAATGACAACAAGGGGTATGCTAATTGGAATGGACCAGAAAAATATTCTGGTAGATACGGGAATCGGGCATAAAATGTCTGAAAAACTAAACCAGATTTATGCGGTTGATTTTTCCCGATACACATTAAAAGACTCGTTAAACCAATTAGGGTTTGAATATTCCGATATCACCGATGTCATTTTAACGCATTTGCATTTTGACCATACAGGTGGTTCAACAATTTTTGATGAAAAAAATAATCCAGCACCAACCTTTCCTAATGCAACGTATTGGATCCAGGAAAGTCAATATCAATGGGCCTTAAAACCCAGCGATAGAGATAAAGCGAGTTTTATGCCAGAGAATTTTGTTCCTTTGAATGATTCCGGCCAACTGGAAAAAGTCAATGGTGATACTGAAATTTATCCGGGCATTTCATTATTAAAAATTGATGGTCACACATTTGGTCAGCAAATGATTAAGGTTCAGGATGGCTCTGATACAATTTTGTATTGTGCTGACCTATTCCCGACTTCCGCGCATATCCCACTGCCGTATATCATGAGTTATGATTTGCAACCATTGTCGACACTTGAAGAAAAGAAAAAATATCTAGCCCAAATTTGTGACGAAAATTGGATGTTATTCTTTGAGCACGACCCAAATACAATATTGGCTAATGTTGAGAAAACTGAGAAAGGCTATGCGCTTGGCGAGAGATTGATGGTGACGGATGTCTGAAGGAATTATCAAAATATTATCCGAAAGCCTGAGTAATAAAATTGCTGCCGGAGAGATTGTCGATCGACCTTCTTCAGTTGTAAAAGAACTGATTGAGAATGCTATCGATGCAAAAGCTGGTGAAATTACCATCGCTGTGCGTGACGGTGGAAAGAATCTAGTCCAGGTTATTGATAACGGCATCGGTATGATAGAATCAGATGCTATCCTTGCTTTTGAGCGCCATTCAACCAGTAAAATCCATAGCGCAGAAGATTTGGAGAGAATTAAAACAATGGGATTTCGCGGTGAAGCGCTTGCTTCAATAGGTTCTGTTTCCAGGGTAGAAGTTAAAACCCGGGTTGAAGCCGAACCAACCAGTACTTTGCTTACATTAGAGGGAGGGATTGTCCAAGGTTTAAGTAAATCCAGTGGCAACCAGGGGTGTTCAATTGCCGTAAAAAACCTGTTTTTTAATACGCCTGCACGAAGAAAATTTTTGAAAAGTGATCGCGCAGAATATCGTCATATTCTGCAAGTAATTAATCGCTACTTCCTGGCATTCCCAGAAATTACTTTCCACTTTTTTAAAAATGACATAGAAATTTTTAATCTATCCGCAACAGATCTTAAAAACCGGATAACCCAGGTGTACGGAGATAAATACGGAGACAATGTCGTAGAAGTCAATTTTGAATTTGGGGATAAAAACGTGGATGGATTCATAGGAAACATGGATTTATTTCGGCAAACCAGGGGCGATCAGTATCTGTTCTTAATGCGCAGGTATATTCAAAATAAGAATTTAAATTGGGCAGTTGTCAGCGCTTATGAAGCGATGTTGCCAAAAGGAAGTTATCCATTTTATGCATTATTTTTAGATGTTGATCCTGAAAGCATCGATGTAAATGTACATCCATCAAAAATTGAAGTGCGGTTTGAAGATGAAAGATCCGTTTATGGATTGATCCACAGGGCTGCAAAGCAAGCGCTTCATACAAATGAAGTTATCCCTGTATTAAATAAACAATATGCAACCGTAGAAACAGATTATGAAACCGTTCCCCTGGTTCCAAAATCCGGCACATCCAAAACGCCTGGTGTAGATCATTTTCGAATCGATCAGGAAAAACAAGAGCTTGCATTTCCATTTGAATTTCGTAAACAAAAACGCGAAATTGATCCCGAATTTAGCCACAATATACCGCAAAAACCAGGAGAACCCAAAGAGCCTCAATTCGAAAGCAGAGAATTTACTGACCGGGTTTCTGTATGGCAATTGCATAATAAATATCTTTTTTCTCAAATTAAAAGTGGCTTGATAATTATTGACCAGCATCTCGCACATGAAAGAATATTATATGAACAGGCCTTAAAATTATTTAAGAGTTCTCCACCTGTGGCACAGCAGCAATTATTTCCTAAAACCGTTGAGTTGACACCTGAAGATTTCGAAGTCCTTCTTGAAATGCAATTCTATTTATCCAAACTTGGATTTGTGGTGAAGGATTTCGGCTCGAATACGGTAATTATTGAAGCAGTCCCTTCTGAAATGAAAAACCGAAATGAGGATAAAGTTTTGCAAGAAATGATAGACGAATATAAACAAAACAAAGAGCCGGATATACGTGAAAAAATAGCTACGACTTATTCCTGTAAAAATGCTATAAAAGCCGGAGATCCTCTAAAACAAGAGGAAATCGTTTATTTAATTGACAATTTATTTGCTACACAGAATCCCTATTTTTGTCCTCATGGCCGTCCGGTTATTATAACAGTACCTATAGAGGAATTGGATCGTCGCTTTCTTCGAATCTAATTTGTTTTTCCATGCATGAGAGACTCCCTTTAGTTGTTTTGGTTGGTCCAACAGCCATAGGAAAAACCCAGATGGCATTCGAACTATTCCAGCACTTCGAAAATATAGAAATTGTTTCGGCAGATTCCAGGCAAATATTTCGGTTTATGGACATAGGAACCGCAAAACCAAGTATTGATGAACTTAAGAAATATCCACATCATTGTATTGATATAAAATACCCTGATGAATATTTTAGCGCGGGTGAATTTGGCAATTTGGCACGAACAATTTGCAGAAGTTTAAGTTCAAAAGAGAAATTACCTTTAGTGGTTGGAGGATCCGGTTTATACATTCGTTCCCTGGTGGACGGTTTGTTTAAAGTGGGGGACCGTAATCCGGAAATTAAAACTAAGTTGGAAGCAGAGGAACATGAATTCGGCCTGGAAAAGCTCTATGCGCAACTACTTTCCGTTGACCCACAAACAGCTGCAAAGATTCACCGGAACGATCGACAACGAATTTTGCGTGCTCTTGAAGTCTACTTATCGACAGGTGAATCCATATCTGATCTAAGGGAAAAATCAAAACAAGATACAGGCATTGATCCTGAATATATAGGACTCATTCGGAACCGCGGGGATTTGTATAAAAATATAGAAGAGAGGGTGGACAAGATGGTAGCATCCGGATTAATCAATGAAGTAATAGAATTAAAAAATAAAAATTATACCTCAGAATTACAGTCTCAGAAAACTGTTGGGTATTCAGAGATTCATGATTTCCTTGATGGTAAGTTTGATAAAAAAACCGCCATTGATTTAATAAAACAAAATACCAGGCGGTTTGCAAAACATCAGCTGACTTGGTTTAAAAAAAACAAGTACATTCAATGGCTATCGGTTGATACTGATAAAGAGTGGGAATATGCTCGTTCATTGATAATTGAAAAGCTGTCAAACCATAAATGAATTATAGTGCTAACTATTAACGGGAACTTAAATTCCGAAGAAGTCGAAAGTCACCGAAACCATATTTATCAACAAAAACAAAATATTCACCATTGGGGTATACCCACATTTCCGATTTAGTCATGTTCAATGCATCTTTATCTTTGTAGACCACTCCAGGAACGCCATATTTCATAAAAATTTCACCTTGATCGGTTTTCCAACCAGGAGTCGATTTTGAGCCAAATGTATTGTTAACAATTGTAAAGCGGTTAAAAAAATCAATGAGTGCCTCATTCGTTTCTGTATATGGGGTTGGATCTTTTGATTTCCAAAAATCCTTTAATGCAGCAGAAATATTATCCGGGGATACTTTCTTCAATTTGTCCAATTCTTTAGAATCTGCCAAGAATTTTAATGCATCAATGGAATAAGCAATTTTTTCATTATTTGGATCAATTTTATTCGACCATCGGAAAAAAGAAGTCGTTTGAAAACTTTGCTTTCTTAATTGTTCATCAAAAATTGTTACTGTTAAATTGTATTTTCCGGTTAACAAACTTTCTATCGATGCATTTAAACTAATAGCAGCTACTTTTCCAGGTTTATTGACTCTATGCGTTTTTTCAGATTTAATATCTCCTTGCTTATCGGAAATTGTATACTGCACTAAAAAAGAGCCATCAGGATTTTCAGGACCATATTGTAGTCCATAAACTTCAAAATACAACCCCATGTTATTTTCATCTACTCCATATTCACGGCTTGGCTTTGGTACTACCCATCTTCCATTCTTATAAAATCCAAGCTCTTTATCATGATTTGAGTTGGCGAAGTCTATTCGTTGGCACAATTCGATATTACTTATTGCTAACTTATCTGCCGCGTATTTCGGTAAAGTTAGTTTGAATTTTTGAATTGATACCCGTTTGGTTTCGGTATCAATCACTCTTGCGGTGAAATCATAAGTATCAACAGGCAAAATAAAATCAAACTGGATAACCCGGGAAACAACTGCGGAAATTGTTTCATTATAATTATGAGCAATTAGTTGCTGTTTGTGGTATTTTTCTCTAAAAAAATCCTTTTCTTTATTTTCTACAATAATGCTGATTTCAGCATTTGATTTGTAACCACCGTTTTTCCTTATAAATTGGAATTCAACATTACTGAATTGGATGTAAATTTCGATCCTGGTGCTTTCTTGCCCTTTCACAGAAAAAGTTGCAAAATCAAAATCATAATAAGGATGTTGAAAATCGACTTGAGGTTCGCCATTTGGCTGGGCACGCAAAAGAGCCGCAAAACCTAAAAGACATAATGTCAAAGTCAAAATTGCCGAAAATTTATGTTCCCGTTTCATAATCCTCACCTAACTCCAAATTCTTCCTGTTTCTATGTTTTTCTTCGGCAAAAAACAAAATAAATTAAGCAATAAATTTGAAATTGATTTATGTTGTTTGATCCTGCGTATTACTTGACAATTTGCTGTCTTTTAATTTTATCAGATCTCAAATCATATCATTAGCTGCTTTAATAATTTCTCCAATCCTAAAAATTGCTAAAGATCTACATGACCAGATCAGTCAAACGCTTGCTTTGTCTAAAATTTAACCAGGAGAATTGCATAACAAACGTTGGTACAAGACATTACTCAACCATTGATAATCTGCAGGATCAAATTCAGAAAGCAATAAATGATACACGGAATTTTATATTCGAATTTGAATTAAGCCCTCCAAAGTATCGATCGGGGGATGTTAACCAAGGTTCACATGTGGTTAATTATGATTAAATTAACCACAAAAATTACTTCTCCATAAACTTTTTCTATTTTTGTGAATTCACTTATGTTGATTGAGATGTACAATAGTTCAAGTATAAACATTGTATGGTGTCGTGAATTCATCATATTAATTGTATTTTATGAAAAACTGCGTAGTATTAGGAAGCTTGCTTCGTTTGCATTCAATTGCATTTTAATAGTAACTATTTTCTTAAAAGTGGATTGCTTGGATGAGAAGCTAACATTACACAATACCCGACGAAATGTTGTTATCAGATCGCATTTGGTGTCACTACTTGTTGGCACCATATTGATGCACTCATTAATTACATCGACAATCATCATGGGAGGATATCGAGAACTTGTCATATATTTTTACCCATTAAGCTGTTTGCTTTCATGATTTGATTTCATAAAACACCTGTGATTTTTTTAATAACGCACCTAATTTCTTCTTACCCCTCTCGTAATGAATACGGGCTGAACCGATTGAAACACTCATAATTGTCGCTGCTTCTTTAATTGTCAAATCGTGATAAAACACCATCTGTAAAACCTCTTGTTGCCTTAGGGGTAATTGGTTGAGTAGGTTGTGCAAATACAATTTTAATTGATATCTATCAATCTTCTCTTCTATCTCCTGTTCAACATGCCTACCAATTTTCTTTTGCTGAAATTGAATATTTAGTAAATTTCGTACTTTCCTTTTGCGATGATGGTTTACAGCTGTTTTTTTTATAACCGCAAACAACCAAGTTTTGAAGGTTGAAAATTCTTTAAATTTTGCCTTTCCGACTAGAATATTTAAGTAAACTGTTTGCAAAACATCTTGAGCTTCATTGGAGTTTTGGTAACAGCAAGTTAATGCCCAACCATAACTTTGTTGATGAAGCTGTTCCAATTCTTTCCTTAATTTTGAATCATTCATTCATAGCCCAATGACTCTACAAACCTTTATTTGTCAAATTAGTAGTTTAAAACAATTTTTTGTAAGACTGAAACAACAGGATATAAATCAAACACCCCCCTTTGACAATTTTCTGCATGATTCTTTACAGAATGGAACAACCAGGAATGCTTCTTTTTCCAATAGACGATTTGCATTAGCAGCCATTCTTATTTTATCCATTCTGGGTTCGTTGTTTATTGTGAACAACGAAAAATCATCAGAAGAGAAAGCACTTTCACGATGGCGTTCTCCAACCAAGGCATTACTTCGCTCTCCGACAGAACTACAGCCACGAACTTTGGAACGTCCAGAAGTATTTATATCCAATTGGTCATCGCCAACTGCATCCCTGGCTAATATAAATAAAGTTGAAGAGATCATCAACTTGCCCAGTTATAAAAAATCAAGAAAAAATAATAATCATTTTAATCTTTAATTTAAGAATTCAGGAGGTAGTCATGTGGAAACTTATTTTGTTTGGTTTTGTGATGCTGATGAACAAGTTCGGCATTCGGGCAAGAATTTGAACGAGACCCGGTTGAGGAACACCTGTTTGCACCGGAACTAGTGATGAAATATCAACAAGCAATCAAACTGACCGAAGAACAGCGTACAGCAATCAAAAAAGAAATTCAATTGGCGCAATCAAAATTTACGGATTATGAATGGGATCTTCAGAATGAAATGGAAATTTTCGTGAATTTATTGGGAAAAAATAAAATAGAAGAAAAGGAAGCATTAGAAAAGCTGGAAAAAATATTAGGATTAGAGCGGAATATCAAACAAACTCATTTGGTTTTGGCTATACGTATAAAAAACTTACTGACCATTAAACAGCAGAATAGTCTTTTATTATATAGAAATAATAAACTAATTTCTAAATGACAGATTAACAGAGGGGGCAAAATCACACGGGCACAAAGTGATATAAAATATGAATCGTCAGACGCGAGACGGGGGAAGATCGACGTTAATCTCTTGAATATTTTGATACAGGTTGCACTGCAAAATTCCAATAATTTTAATAATTGAACAAAAAAAATTCTTCCTTGACCTTACAAGAACAAATTTGTATGTTTGAGTTATGCAGTGTTAGATAATCCATAAACAATCATATTAATAAAAGGAGTTTACTATGAGAGATGGATTTTATGGTTTTAGTCGTTTTAATGGATTTTTGATTCTTGTGTTATTTTGCGTCACTCTTCCTGTAATTGCACAAGAAACCGCACCCGCACCCCCCCCTCCGTCAGTTGATCTTCGAATGTATGATATCATCAAAGCCTCTTCATCGGAGAGATTGGAAAAGGATATCACAAAACTAGCAAATTTTGGAACGAGAAATACCTTTTCGGACACTGTTTCGCAAACCCGCGGTATTGGCGCTGCAAGACGGTGGATCAAGTCAGAATTTGACAAGATTTCCGCAGCTTGTGGTGGGTGTCTGGAAGTTAATTTCCAAAGAAGCCTGGTTGAAAAAAGCCGAAGGATTCCCCAGGATACCTGGGTAGTTAATGTTATTGCCATACAGCGAGGGACCATCCATCCCAATCGCTATGTGATCATGTCCGGTGATATCGATTCCCGGGCATCTCGAGGCTCGGACGGAGAAACGGATGCGCCCGGAGCCAACGACAATGCTTCGGGTATGGCCGGAACCATTGAAGCAGCCAGGTTGTTGACCCAATATAAATTTGGCAGCAGTATTGTTTATTCCGGACTTTCCGGTGAAGAACAAGGTCTTTGGGGCGGGAAGCATATGGCTAAAGTTGCCAAAGAAGAAGGATGGAATATCGTCGGCATTCTGAACAACGATATGATCGGCAATATCGAAGGCGTAGATGGCGTCATCGAAAACAATACTTTCCGGGTTTTTTCCGAGCCAACTCCTGTGACGGAAACCGAAGACCAGAGACGCCGGCGTCGTACATCTGGCGGAGAAATCGACGGAGTGTCCCGTCAGTTAGCACGTTACGTTCACAAAATGACGGATATGTACATTCCAAATTTGGATGCGATCATGATCTATCGTTTGGATCGGTTTGGCCGCGGCGGACATCACAGGCCGTTCAATGATGAAGGTTTTGCCGGAGTCCGTATTATGGAGACCCACGAAAACTATACTCGCCAACATCAAGATATTCGTACGGAGAATGGTATTCATTATGGAGATGTCATCGAGGGTGTGAATTTTGAATATGCAGCGAAACTGACAGCTGTCAATGCAATTACATTGGCCGGATTGGCTTGGGCTCCACCACAGCCAAAAAATGTCAAAATCGGCGGCGCTGTAAGGCCTTCGACGACTTTATCCTGGCAGCCAGTAGACGATCCAAACCTGGCAGGATATAAGGTTTATTGGAGATGGACGACCTCACCCCAATGGGAGCATTCCCGTTATGTCGGGACAGATACTTTGCACACATTAGAAGGAATCGTCATTGACAATTATATATTCGGCGTCGCCTCGGTAGGGGTGGATGGAAATGAAAGCGTCGTCGTTTTTCCATCGGGTCGAATACCAAGACGGAGACGATAGTAGTATTGATTATGGTTATTTGGAAAGCTTTGTAACAATCAATTTACAATAAGTGAATTCTGTCTGCATTTACGTAATAACCTAAAACCGGCTTTTTAATTATTTCAAAAATATGATTTATGATAAGTAGTTATAAAAATGATCAAAAGTATAAGAATATTAAAATTCTTTATCATTACATACATTTGTCCTTATCATACACAACGATTTTTAAGAAATTCAACGAGAAAAAACTCCGGGAGGGTAGAATGTTTTTAATTCGATCTTTAGCTGGTTTAATCTTATTCATTTTTGTAGCAATCTTCACTATTGCTGCAACTAATAATAACAACAAGGTTAAGATGATCAATTCTATCGATCAAAAGGCAGATCACCATTGGCAAATTGCCTATCAAATCTGGCAATGGGCTGAACCCGGTTACCAGGAGAAAAAATCATCAGCACTCTTAGCTGAGAATTTGGAGAAAGCCGGCTTCACGATCGAAAGAGGGATTGCAGAAATTCCTACTGCTTTTATGGCTACTTATGGATCAGGAAAACCGATCATTGGAATTCTTGGTGAATTTGATGCGCTTCCCGGTTTGGCGCAAGAAGCTCTTCCAGAAAAAAGGATCAGAGGTGGGACTAATGGCAATGGTCATGGCTGTGGTCATCACATGTTTGGCGTGGCATCTTCAGCGGCAGCTATAACAATCGCAGAGCAAATAAAATCTGGCACTTTAAAAGGAACAATTCGGTTTTATGGAACCCCAGCCGAGGAAGGCGGTTCTGCAAAAACATTCATTACCAGAGCCGGATTTTTTAATGATTGTGATGCTGTCCTTCACTGGCATCCAGGCGATTCAAATGCGGCTGGTGATCCAACCTGCCTAGCTCGCATTGCAGTTAAATTTCAATTCCGTGGAACCAGTGCCCACGCAGCAGGCGCTCCGGAACAAGGCCGTTCGGCGTTAGATGCAGTTGAACTTACCAATCATGCTGCACAATTATTGCGTGAGCATACGCCAGATTTTACTCGCATCCACCATGTTATTACAGCTGGTGGTGGTGCGCCAAATGTAGTGCCGAATTTTGCTGAGGTCTTTTATTATGTTAGACATCCGGAACCAGGAATAGTTAAGACATTATACCAAAGGTTGTTGAAATGCGCCCAGGCAGGAGCGTTGGCAACAGAAACCAATCTGAAAGTAAAGTATTTAGGAGGAACCCATAACATTTTACCAAATGATGTCCTGGCTAAAGTCACTTTACGCAATCTTCGTGAATTGACAAATTTGAATTACAACGAGGAAGAAATGATATTCGCAAAAAAGCTCCAGGAGAGCCTTCCCAAGGTAAAACCACTTAACATTATTTCTGAGGTATATGATAACAGTGGTAAAATCACTAAAGGATCAACAGATGTGGGTGATGTTTCCTGGGTTGTCCCGACCAGCGGATTACGAACAGCAACCTGGGTGCCCGGGACACCAGCGCACTCATGGCAGGCAGTTGCGTGCGGTGGAATGAGTATAGGTAAAAAGGGAATGTTACTGGCTGCCAAAGCGTTAGCGGCTACTGCATGGGATTTATTCAACGAGCCAAATACCTTGAAGGACGCAAAGAAAGAATTGCAAGAACGCCGAAAAGGCCAGGAATATAATGCACTTCTTGAACCAGGCCAAAAGCCTCCATTGGATTACCGAAATCCACCGAAACAATGACAAATGTAAGCTTTTCGGTTTGACTAAACCATAAACTTAAAAGAGGTCAATTCTTATGATAAAGCGAAGTTTTAATATCCTGATTTTGTTCATTATAGTTTTCTATCCACTTCTTAATCTTTTCGCCAGGCAATCTTCTGCTTCAAAACAAACTTTTGAAGTTTCGTTCCCAGAATCAGTCAGTTCGGAGCCGTTAACCGGTAGGATGTTTCTGGCTTTCGCTCACAACGATCAAATCGAACCTCGACTGCAGGTGAGAAGGTACGGTGTACAATTCTTTGGCATCGATTTTGTCAATCTAAAACCCGGTGAAGCAATTTTATTTGATGCGGAAATTTTGGGCTATCCAGCTGCCAGTTTAACTGAATTACCAGAAGAAGAATTTTTCGTGCAAGCTGTTCTTAACAAATATACTGAATTCAAACGATCGGATGGACACACAATTTGGATGCACAATGATCAATGGGAAGGACAGAATTGGCGCCGTTCACCTGGTAATGTCTATAGCAATGTGCAGAAGTTAAGACTCAACCATTCTAAGAAGAAAACGATTCAATTTATTGTTGATAAAATAATTCCGCCCATTAAAGTAGCCGCCGATACAGATTGGATCAAGCGAGTCAAAATAAAAAGTGAGCAATTAACTGAGTTTTGGGGACAGCCCATTTATATCGGCGCCACAGTTTTATTGCCCAGGGGATACAAGGAACATCCCAATGTTAACTATCCGACGATATATCATCAGGGCCATTTCTCTTTGCGACCACCCCTTCGGTTTAACAGAGACAGCACATTTACAGCCGATTGGAAATCTGAGAATTTTCCACGCTTTATTGCAGTGACTATACAACATCCAACCCCTTATTTTGATGATTCTTATGCAGTCAATTCGGTAAACAATGGCCCCTATGGCGATGCCATACATCAGAAGCTCATCCCGTTGCTCGAGGAGAAGTTCAGGATGATTTCGGAAAGCTATGGACGGGTTTTGACCGGTGGATCAACAGGAGGGTGGGAGGCTTTTGCATTGCAAGTATTTTATTCTGATTTTTACGGGGGTTCCTGGGCCTTTGCACCTGACCCACTGGACTTCAGAAACGTGGAAGGAATCAATATTTACAAAGATAAAAATGCCTTTTATAAAGAACATGATTGGTATAAAGTACCCATAGCAAATACCCGGGATCACCGAAACGGCGAAGTAAGATTAACCTCCAAACAACGCAATACCATGGAATTGGTCAATGGCACTATAGGAAGATCCGGCCAACAATTGGATATATGGAGTGCTGTTTTTGGTCCGGTTGGTAAGAATGGCTATTTTAAGCCTTTGTTCAACAAAAGTACGGGAGAGATTGATTCTTCTGTTGCAGAGTATTGGAAAGAAAACTATGATCTACGCTATTATCTAGAAAAGAATTGGCAGCAAATTGGCCACAATTTAGTTGGAAAATTAAATGTGATTTGCGGTCATATGGACAATTACTATTTGAACATTGGCGTCTATCATATGGAGGATTTTTTGGAAAGCACCCGGAATCCATATTATGCAGGATCGTTTACCTACGGTGCGCGTGGTGGACATGGCTGGCGGCCGTATTCGACTACAACTTTGTTGAGGCTTATGGCTGATCATATTACAAAAAATGCGCCACCCGGAACAAAAACACAGAGTTGGAAATATTAATAAATCGTATAATAACCAAACCACCAATTTCAAAAAAACAATTCCAATGATCAATAATGAATATGAGCAATGACTTAAATTCTCTTTTAGGCATATTTAGTTCTGAAGTACAAGAGTTAGCCAGGAAAACAAGAGAATTCCTGCTGAATAGGCTTCCAAATTCAATTGAGCCAATTGATGTCGGTTCAAAGCTAATCGGTTATGGCTACGGAACCAAAATGGCTGATACAATTTGTGTGCTTATGCTTTATAAGTCGCATGTGAATCTGGGCTTTTTTGATGGCGTTTTTCTTCCCGATCCGCATAAGTTATTAGAAGGTACGGGAAAGCGCCATCGTCATGTAAAAATAACAAAGGAGAATGATCTAAAAAATCCTGGGTTGTTAGAATTATTAGAAGTAGCTATCATGGCGCACCGCTCGAAAAGCCATTAAAATCGTATACGGAATACCCATCCGGGTGAGTGACTAAAATTCCTTCAAGGATCTTATATCAATATCCGGACAAATAGAGAAACTTATATGACATTCAATATATTCAGAGAATCACTTACAGACAGCGATCCACCTAAAGGGTTGACTTTATTGATTCAGGCATTATGGCAAGACGCAAAAGGAAATTGGGAACAAGCTCACAATCTAGCTCAACAAGAATCAAGCAGAGATGGATCCTGGGTGCATGCTTATTTGCACCGCAAAGAAGAGGACATTGGGAACGCATCGTACTGGTATTCACGAGCTGGTAAGCCAGTGTCAAAATTATCCCTCGATGAAGAGTGGGAAGAGATTGTAAAAGCATTATTAGAATAATTTAATTTGCAATTATCAAAGTAAGTATATTATTTGCAAAAACAAAACTCTTCCGCTAAATTTATTGTGCAAGTTTGCAACATGCGCCAGTGGCTCAATTGGATAGATTGTCGAACCTACACATTTAATTCTTCATTAAGCTCAATTTACGTGTATAGAGGGAAAGTTTTTAGAATCTTATTTAAGAAATAACAAGTCTTTAGGGGAGGTGGAAAACGTAAAGTATACCAAGCTATTGATCGTTGGTATTATTTTGCAACGTAAATTTACAATTTGGTTTGGTTTTCTTGATTTGTTTTTATAGTGCACTCTTTCTCAATTTCTGCTTTCCCCATAACCCATTTCCCACTCCAGGTTACCTTAACAATGAGTGGTTCAGAATTAACAGTATTAGATGTAGCTATAAATATTAACTTAGTAGGATTGTTCGGTAATATTTTTTGATTAAGATTATTAGGAACAACTGCCACTGGTAACATGGTGAAACTATGTTCATTTTCCATTATATGACCAAATGTTGCATCAGCTTCGCGTCCAACTGTTTTCCCCCCAGAATAGGGTGGATAACGCCAAGCCAAAGGTATCTGACCACTAAAAAGTTTTTCATGCCAATTATCATCCGGACCTTTTTCGTATATGTTTGTCAATAAAATTTCAACGTTATCTGCGGGAGACATTTTTTTATCATTCGATACTTGTAATATATAATACAACCATTTATTCCATCACGTGTATTATTAAGGCTGGCTTCTAAAAACGAAAGTTTGAGATTTGGTTTGGACCAGAATTGGCGTAACTTTTCACCCCATATTGTAACAATTAATACTGATAATGCTATAGAAACTCCTGTAGATCCAAGTACAAGAGACCATATTTCGTAATTTTTCATAAATCTATAATCTCCCTTTTACTAAGGTTGAATCAATGAATTGTTTTGAGTATAATACTTTTAAAAGATAAATTCAAGCGCCAGTAGCTCAACTTGGATAGAGTGACGGCCTCCGAAGCCGTAGGTTGTGGGTTCGAGTCCCGCCTGGCGTACGAAATATAGGAAGTGGTTTACGTAGTAAGATGGGACTCATTGATAGAGCAATAGCCTCCGGAGCTATAGGTTGTGGGTTCGAGTCCCGCCTGGCGTACTACTAGAAGTGATTTATTTGCCGGAATCATTTGGTATACTGATCATAATTGTTGCGATCATAGTCTGATACTTGAGATTTTCACAGATAATAGATTTAAGTCGCCTGTATTTGCTAGGGGAAAGATTTGATTCGTTATTTTTTCACAAAAACTTCTTCATATGCCGAGTAAGCATCAACAACCATTATTTGAAAGTTTTTTAGAAATTGCTTGATTTTTAGTATTCAATTTCTTTAAATTTTAGTTATATTAAATAATCTACACTAATAAAACCCGTCTCTAAATAATTTTAGCAGAAAACTAAATTTCGAGCGATTTCTTGACAAATATTTCATGGAGGAAGTATGAAAGAAAAAGTATTAAATATTCGTATTGATGGTGAGACTTATAATAGCATTAAAATAATGGCGGAACTCGAAGGCCAATCAATCTCAAGTTTTTGTAGAGAGTGGTTGACGATTGCAACCAATCCCGAGAAGGTATTCAATGATCTCTTTTCTTTGACGCTTGGGATCGTAAAGCAAGATGAGTATTCATTCGAAAATTATGAAAAAAAAATAAACAGAAGAATATCCAAACTCAAAGAAGCGGTTAATGCAATCGAGAGAAATGGCGAAATCATATCCATTCTTGAAGAACATGTTCGAACTGTTAAGAACAGATCGCGTGGCTTCTTTAAACATCAAAATCAAGATTTAGAAAAATCATTAGAGTCGGTTGCGGGATAAATTAATATATAATTATCAATTTATTCATTTCAGTATCGCAACATTGTGAATATCCATACTCTCGAAGTTAGAGTAGGGGAGTTTACTTTAAAATTTGACTTAAATAGAAATAAATCTTATTATCAAGGATTTATTCAATACCGACAAACCGAAAAGAACTCTATTTCTTTATAATTAGAAAAGTTATAATTACCTCCCAATGAAATTATCTAAAGCTTTTATTCCCACATTAAAAGAAAACCCTTCAGATGCGGTTGTTAAAAGTCATCAGTTTATGCTTCGGTCCGGTATGATTCGCTTACTTGCTGCCGGTATCTATTCTCACTTGCCATTTGGGTGGAGAATACTAAAAAAAATCCAAATTATCATAAGAGAAGAAATGGATGCTATTGGTGGTCAGGAATTTCATCTGCCTGCAATAAATCCAATAGAAACCTGGAATGAGACAGGTAGAGCGGATGATTTTGGTGCAGAAATGTTCAAATTTAAAGATAGAAAATCAAGAGACATGTGCCTTGCGCCAACACATGAAGAAGTCATTTGTTCGATTGCAAGAGGCGAAATACGTTCTTATAAAAACCTGCCGCAAATTTGGTATCAAATTCAAAATAAATTTAGAGATGAGCCACGACCGAGGTCAGGTGTTCTACGCACCAGGCAATTTCTAATGAAAGATTCATATTCTTTAGATGCTGATAAAGATGGGTTGGATATTAGCTACAATAAACATTCCCAGGCATACAAAAGCATTTTTGCGAGATGTGGACTAGATTTTTTCATTGTTAGTGCTTCGAGTGGATTAATGGGTGGTTCCGGTTCCCAGGAGTTTATGGTGGAATCAGAAGCGGGGGAGGATACTGTTGCGCTTTGTGACAACTGTGGTTATGCATCTAATGCTGAGATTGCAGAATTTAAAATTACACCTTTCACAAACGGTAATTACACAAAATTGGAAGAAATTTATACTCCTACTCAGAAAACCATTGATGAAGTATCAGAATTTTTAACTTTACCTAAACAGTCATTTATTAAATCTTTGGTTTATCTTATTGATTCTAAGCCCGTAATGATATTGATTCGTGGCGATTATGATCTTAATGAAAGCAAAATGTTATCGACGTTTGGTAATAAATACAGACCTGCAGAAAATGATGAAATCTTGAATATTTGTGGAGCAAATGCAGGTTTTATAGGTCCTATCGGAATAAAGGATATTGAAATTTACGTCGATAAATCATTATTGGAGCAGAAAGGATTTGTTTCCGGTGCCAACAAAGATCAATATCACATTGCCGGGATTGATCCTCAAGTTGATATTAAGATTAAGCAAATTGTAGATGTGGCTCTGGTTAATGATGGAGACATTTGTGCGAATTGTGGAAAAGTGCTGCGAATTGTAAGGGCTATAGAGTTGGGTCATATATTCAAATTAGGTACAAAATATTCAGAGAGCATGAACGCCACTTTTTTGGACAGAAATGGAAAAGAAAATCCAATTATAATGGGAAGCTATGGGATTGGAATAGAAAGAATCGTTGCGGCATTTATAGAACAAAATCTTGACGAAAATGGAATTTGTTGGGATTCTGAAATTTCCCCATATCAAGTTCATATAATTCCCATAAACTACAAAAATGAAAAAATAGGGGAGGCCTCCAATACGTTATATGAAGATCTACTTGAGATAAATATTGATTGTTTGCTTGATGATAGAGATTTTAGTCCCGGATTCAAATTTAGGGATGCGGATTTGTTAGGAATACCTATCCATATAATCATTGGAGAAAAAAATTTGCAGAATAACATGGTTGAGTTTAAATTTAGGAAAAACAATAAAAAAGAGATTTTTCCTTTTGGTAGTATTATCCCAGAAATCAAAAAAGCTTTAAGTTGTCAAAATTGAGCATACTATTAGAAATGAAACAAACAGTTAAAACGATTCACCAAAAAGCTATTTCTTGTTACAAAGATAAGCGCTTTGACGATGCAATTGCTCTTTGGGAAAAGGCTCTTGAAGTAAATCCGCAAGAAAATGAGGTCCTGTATAGTCTTGGACTTATTTATTTTGAAATAAAAAAATATGAAGAATCAATAAGCTTTTTAAAGCAGCTTCTTGATCTATCCCCTGGCCATTTTAAGGCTATGCTAATAGTTGGTACGGCATATATTAAACTAAGAAAATTTGATCTTGCTGAGGAATATATACAGAAAAGCATAGAGATAAATCCTAAACATAAATTGTCAATTCTTAACCTTGGCGCCATTTATAGTGTTCAAAAGAAATTCGATAATGCGATTGAGATGTTCCAAAAGGTGGTTGATTTATTTCCAACTGAGGTAAGAGCATATCTCGGACTCGGTAAAATTTATGCCATATTAGGTCAGATTGATGAAGCAAATAAAAACTTTAAGAAGGTAATTGAGTTCGATGCCAATGGACCAATGGGAAGTTATGCAAAAAAAGCGATTGTTTTAGAGGCTGGTGAACAAAAAAGTGAACAAGATCTTGAACAACTATATGCAGAGGGTTATAAATTTTATTTAGGAAAATATTATCATTCTGCGATCGACCGATTCCAAAACTATTTACAATTTCGTAAAAAAGATGACCTAGTATATTTTATGCTTGCTGAGAGTCAACTTAGATGTGGGATGCTTAATGAATCTTTTCTTTCATTTAAAAAGGCCATTATTAATAAACCTAGAAATGCACTGTATTACAAAGAATTAGCCATATTACTTGACAAACTTGGAAATCCATCTGATGTGCTGGCTATTTTAAATAAAGCAATGGAACTGGGTAAGGATGATACTGTTGTGTATTATTTGCAGGGAAAAAATTATAATCGCCAAGAAAGGTATAATGAGGCGATTGAAGCATTAAAAAAATCTATCAAAAAAGATCGAAATAATGTTGCTGCAAGGTATGAGCTTGCAATTGCCTACGACAAAATCAAAGATAAAGAGCATTCGAAAATGGAGTTTCAAAATATCATCGATCATCCGCTTGACACACCATTAAAAAATATTGTATTAGGTAAAATTAAAAAATAACATTAAGTTAGGGTCCAATATATTTTTCACTAAAAACGTATATAAGATATATTATGTATAGTTCAATAAGGCTAAAATGATTCTAACTGTAATTTTCTGAATTGCACCCCCCCTTTTGAATCATCCGGTTTTCTAATTAATTAGTAACAAAATTAACCAACTTTTGGGGAATAACAATACTCTTGATAATCCTCTTATCAGTAGTATATTTCTTAACTTTTTCTACCTGTAGAGCTTCCTCAATAATTTTTGATTCCTCAAGACCTGTTTCAACAGTTAATTGTCCCCGAAGTTTTCCATTGACTTGCACAACCATATTTACAGTTTTAACTTTTAGTTTATTTTCATCGTATTCTGGCCATGTTTGATTAAATATACTTGGATTTCGTCCAGTTTTACTCCAAAGCTCTTCAGATAAATGTGGCGCAAAAGGCGCCAATAAAGTGATTAAGGTTTCAATGGCAGTTGCCAATCCTGATTTATTCTGATTCGAATGATCCACGCTATTTCTGTATTTATTGATAGAATTAAAGAATTCCATTAATCGGCTTATCGCTGTATTAAATTGAAATCGGTCAAGGTCTTGGGTCACTGTTTTGATTGTGTAATGACGCTTTTTTTCCACTTCTTCAAAAACCAAGGTCTCATCACCATTAGGAGGATTTTCAGAGAAGTCATCGATTAAGCGATCAATTCGATTTAAAAATCGAAAAACGCCGGAAATTCCTTCATCGTTCCAGTCTCCCCCATCTTCGTATGATCCCATAAACATCATAAACATTCTAAATGTATCAGAACCAAATTTATTGATAAAATTATCCGGATTTACAACATTGTGTTTCGATTTTGACATTTTCGCACCCCTGTTGGTTATAATACCTTGATGTATCAACCGCTTGAATGGCTCATCAAAATTTATGTATTTTAAATCATATAATACTTTAGTAATGAATCGTGCATACAATAAATGCAATACAGCATGCTCTGCCCCCCCAACATATTGGTCAACAGGAAGCCATTTATTTGCCAATTCTATTTGCCATGGTTCAGAATCTAATTTAGGGTTGATATAACGCAAAAAATACCAGGAAGAATCAACAAAAGTATCCATCGTATCAACTTCCCTGGTAGCTGGGCCGGCACATTTTGGACAGGCAGTATTTATGAATTCTTCATTAGAGGCTAAGGGTGATTTCCCCTTTCCAGTAAAGTCGACAAATTCCGGTAGTTTAACTGGAAGGTCTTCTTCGTTGACCGGTACTTCTCCACAATTTTCACAAAACACTATGGGGATAGGTGCGCCCCAATACCTTTGCCGTGAAATCAACCAATCCCTTAGTTTGAGTATAATATGAGATTTACCGGCATTTTTTTCTTTTAACCAATTGGTTACATTATTCATTCCAGTTTTAGAATCTTGACCGTTGAATTGATCCGAGTTAATCATCATGCCATATTCAGTAAGTGCTTGTTCGAGTTTTTTGTGAGTTTTACCAATTACAGAAATAACCTGGCGAATTTCTAGATTAAACTTTTGTGCAAATTCAAAATCTCTTTCATCATGCGCCGGAACTGCCATAACAGCGCCGGCGCCATATCCAATCAAAACGTAGTCTGCTATCCATATTGGGACTTTTTCTTGATTTATCGGGTTTACTGCATATGCACCTGTAAACACACCGGTTTTTTCTCTTTCTGTGGATGTTCTTTCAATTTCAGTAACTTTTTTTGCATGCTTTTTATAATTTATCACCCCTACCCTATTCTCCTCGGAAGTGATTTTATCTACCAGAGGATGCTCAGGTGCTAATACCATGTAAGTTGCGCCAAAAAGTGTATCTGCACGAGTTGTAAACACTTCCAAGGTTTCACTATGCTGCGGAATATCAAATTTTATTAAAGTTCCTTCGCTGCGTCCGATCCAATTCCTTTGCATTGTTACTGTCTTTGCCGGCCATTGTATTTTATTGAAGTCTTCCAACAATCTATCTGCATAAGCGGTAATTTTAAAAAACCATTGTACAAGATCTTTTTTTGTGACTTCATGATCACAGCGCTCGCAATTCCCATTAATTACTTGTTCATTGGCTAAAACTGTGTCGCAATCCGGGCACCAATTTACAGGAGCTTTTTTGCGATAAGCCAATCCATTCTTGTATAGCTGTAAAAAAAGCCATTGCGTCCATTTATAGTACTGGGGAGAGCTCGTATTAATTTCCTTACTCCAATCATACATCGCACCAATTGCTTTTAATTGCTCTCGTATCTTATTGATATTCTTAGCTGTACTAATAGCAGGGTGCACGCCTTGCTTTATTGCATAATTTTCAGCAGGCAAACCGAAAGCATCATATCCTATGGGTTCCATCACAGTGAAGCCTTGCATTTTCTTGAACCTCGCCCATGTATCAGTTGGCCCATAATTATACCAATGACCAATATGCAGCTTATCACCTGATGGATAGATAAACATCACAAGGACATAAAGTTTATTGTCAGCGTTTACTAGATCAACCTCATATTGTTTAGAATTTTTCCAATAATCCTGCCATTTTTTTTCAATATCCGCAAACGGATTTTTTTTCATTGTTCTGAAGCAGCTCCTTAAAAGAGATTTGTAAAAACAGTAATACCTATGAAGAAGAATATAACTTCATATAAAAAATGCTGAGATTTTTAATTTCTCAGCAAATTTGTCGGGGCGGGCGGATTTGAACCGCCGACCTCATGGTCCCGAACCATGCACGCTATCCGAGCTGCGCTACGCCCCGAAAAATCACAACAAATATTTTATAATGATAAAACCCCCAATCAAAAGAATTATAAATAAAGTGGCAAGTAGATTAAAATATTTATCGATAAAACCTTTTATTGGTTTACCGAATTTCCAAATTAAACCAGCCACTGCAAAAAATCGCACGGATCTACCGATTATAGATGCGATCATAAATTGAAAGAAATCGAAAGAAAACATTCCGGAAGAAATCGTGAATATTTTATAGGGCAAAGGTGTAATTGCTGCGCCCAAAACAGCCCAGAAACCATATTTATCGTACCATTCTTTTATTGCCTGCATAATTTCCTGGCCATGGTAAAACTCTACAATTGGACGGCCAATGGAATCATAACCGAACATCCCGATTCCATACCCTGCTATGCCTCCGATAAGTGATCCAATTGTAGCGACCAGGGCGAAATGAAATGCCCGTGTTGGTATTGAAATAGCCAGGGCAATTAACAACACATCCGGAGGTATCGGGAAAAATGATGATTCGGCAAAGGCAATTAAAAATAATGCCCACATACCGTAAGGCGTTTCTGCCCAATGAAGCACCCAATCATACAACCGCCGAATAATATTTTTATTGTTTTCTAAAGTTAATTCATTAACTGCCATAACTTATTGTCCTACAAAGCATTATAAAAAATCTTATAGTATCTAAGCTGCGTCGAATATGGCTAATACCATTTGATAATCTTGTTGAAATCGGAATTTGAACTATCGTAGCGTTCGATTTCGCAAATTTTATAAGCAGCTCACTTTCCAATTCATAATGATCACTATATAAATTTAGTTTTTTCAGCATGTTTAGATTAATTAGCCTAAAGCCACATTGGGAATCCTTAACTCGGTAATTACAAATTAAAGATAAAATCAAACTTGACAACTTATTACTAAAGTAACGATCAATTGGGAAAGACCTTAAAGTCAACTCCCTTGTACCGATAACAAGGTCATAATTTCCATTTTTTACTGCATCTAAAAAGAAAGATATCTGATTTGGATCATGTTGATAGTCCGCATCAAGCACAATCGCATGAGAAAACCCATGCTCAATTGCATATCGGAATCCTGTTTTTAGAGCTGAACCCTTACCGGTATTTTTTTTGTGTTTTAGAAGAATTAAATTAAATCCTTCTATATCCTCAATTGTTCCATCAGTCGATCCATCATCAACAACTACAACATTACTATTGACAGTACTTACCTTCCTCAAATCGATAAGTGTCTTTCGTAAAAACTTAGCCACATTATAAGCTGGCAAAATGACAATGAACGAAGCTTCCTTATGAATTTTGGTTGCTATCGAATGAATTCGATTGATCCTTTTTAAACTAAAAAATGAAGACAAAATTTAATACATATTCGTTCTAAAATCAATATTAATAAGGCATATAATATCTTGAAAATTAGTTAATGTTTTGTTTAAATTTGCTTAACTTGTTTATGAACATTATCTTTACTTTTAAGTTTCATTCACTTATTTTTTCAGAAAAATGAAATTATTTAACTAATGGAGTTCATTTAATGAAGTACTTTGCGTATAGTTCGAAGCTTATTTTGATATTAATCATAGGACCGATTTATTTAAGTTGCGCTAAAAAAGAAGCAGTCGTGGAAGATCCAAAAACCTATGAAGCAATCGGTGTTATTGTATCTATGGATCAGGAAAATAGCTATATCACAATAAATCACAAAGAAATAACAGGGCTAATGGCAGCAATGACAATGCCCTTCTCAATTGCAGACACTACAATATTAGAGGGATTTCAAAAAGACGATAAAATAATTTTTACTCTTGAGGTGACGGAGAGTAAATTTATTGTTACAAAGATAGAAAAGGTTAATTAAAATTTAGAATAGAAAAAACAAGTCAGAATAATAATTGTTAACAACCAAACCCTGGCTCTATTCGTCTAATACGATAACTGCTATAACTAAATTGTCTTGGTGAAAATGTTAAAATCCATTAAGTATGTAATCATTACCGGTGTCGTACTTGCATTATTAATAACTGCAGATTACTACCTTATTAAGAAAAATCCCGATGTTCTTAATTTATCTATGTCAATGCTCGGCGAGAAATTTAAAGAGCTTGTACCGGAAGGCGGTGAAGCTATAAGCAGGCTATTTGACCAATTTGCTAAGAAAGTTGAAGCGCAAGAAATCGATCCGGACGATGTTGAACAAATCGCAGCCAATATACTTAATTTAAGGAACCAAAATGCAACGTTAACCCCGGAACAAGCTCAATCCGTAATATCTGTGGCATTCTTAAAGCCGAAATTTGAAGTTAATTTACTACCTGATTCAATCCAAGCACCACCTCCTGTTGTTTCGCCTGAAGAAATGCAAGAAATTGATATAGAAGCTATTGTGGTTTCCCGCCGCCTGCCTAGAAAAATTATTGATCCGGAGCGGTATGTAAGATTAGGGGAAAGATTAAAAGATGTATTCGAAATGAATGATAAAATTCAAAGAGAAATGCGAATAAAGTTAGAGCCGCATGATTTAAATAAGCATTTTCGGTTTTTAAGCGAAGATGGAATCAAACTAATTATTGATACTGAGATTAAGCAGGTAATATTCAAAATTGAGTCAAGACAACTATATAAAAAAATTCAAAATTTAGAAAAACGACAAATGCTAGTTTGGCGTGAAAATATGGCTGAAGAGATGCGAAAAGACTTGAAGGTAAAAGAATCTCAATTACAAGAATTAGCAGAATTTAAAAATACGCATTGGGAAAGGATAAAAGAGTTAAGAATCGAGAATGTATTGAGATCATTAGAACATTTAAAGAAATTAGAAACAATGGGTTACAGACCACTTTTCAGCTCAGACTCAATTCGGGTGGCAATCGAAATTAAAATTAAGGAAGTTCAACAGGAAAAGGAACTTCAAAAGGATGAAGAAAAAGATAAAAAATAGCACCTGAACTTGTCAAAACACAGCATTGTTATTTATTTTGAATCACTCCAATTTTTCCCCACAATATTTACAGAATGCCGAATCCAAGTCATGGCCGGGATTATTACACGAACCACAGGTTCTGTTTGAACTCATTTGTCTTTGAACTTGAGATAATTCCACCGTGAGAATTCCTGTCGGAACTGCAATGATAGCAAAACCAATAATCATCACAATCGAGGCAAGAACCTGCCCTATATTGGTTTGAGGTGATATATCACCATACCCTACAGTTGTTAAAGTAACTATTGCCCAATAAATACCACGAGGAATACTGGAGAAACCATGCTCAGGTCCTTCAATGACATACATAAGAGAGCCAATGACAATTACTAATGTGAGAATAGAAAATATAAAGATCGAGATTTTGAAACGGCTGGCCCGTAAGGCTTGCATCAACATATTTGCTTGCGAAATGAACTTAACGAGTTTCAGAATCCGAAAAACTCGTAAGAGCCGCAAAACACGAATAACCAATAAAAACTGTGCTCCTGGAATTAAAACACTTAGGTAAGTAGGGGCAATAGCTAATAAGTCAATTACCCCGAAAAAACTCCAGACATATGAGAGGTTTTTTTTCACACTTATAAGCCGCAACAAATATTCCATGGTGAAGAGAATAGTAAACAACCATTCTAAATCTCGTAAAAGGACACCATTCTCTAAACGAAAGGATTCTACACTTTCCAGCATAACCACCAAAACGCTGAAAGAGATTAGAATTATAAGTATAATATCAAAAAACTTTCCCCAAAAAGTATCCGATTCGAAGATAACCACAAAAAGCTTAGACTGCCATTTACTCGATTCATTTTTTTCAATTTTCATAAATAAAATACCTGGGCAATTGTACTACTATTTCGATGCGATAAATACGGATTTATATTCACTGTAATGATCCAAAGCAACCATCCCCTGCTCTCTTCCTACTCCACTTTGCTTCATACCTCCAAACGGTGCTTCAATATGAACACTACTGCTGCTATTTACCGAGATCATCCCTGTTTCAAATGCTCGAACAACTCGTAACGCTCTGCCAATATCCCGGGTCCATACTGACCCGGACAATCCATATTTGCTATCATTAGCGAATTCAACAGCTTGTTCTTCATCCTCAAAAGGCATGATCGTAACAACTGGTCCAAAGATTTCTTCCTGAAAAATTCTCATATTGGTGTCTACATCAACAAAAACCGCAGGTGTCAGGAAATTACCATTGGAAAGTTCAGCTGTTTTTGGAATTTTGCCTCCGGCTGCTTTTTTAGCTCCTTCCTGCTCCCCTATTTCCAAATATTTGCATACCGAATCACGATGTTCCGGTGTTATCAATGGTCCCATTTCAGTATTCTCATCTTGCGGTAACCCTATCTTAAGACTCTCAGCCCTTTGTACAAACCTTTCAACAAAATTATCAAAAATTGGTTTTTCTACCAAAATTCGGCTTCGTGAACAACAGTCCTGACCTGCATTGTCATAAACTGAAAAAATAGAGGATTCAATACAATCATCTAGGTTTGTATCAGCAAATACAATATTTGCAGATTTTCCTCCCAACTCCAGGGATATTCGTTTTATGTCATGCCCGGCCATTTTCATAATATTACCACCGATTTCGGTAGATCCTGTAAAAGATATTTTTCTTACATATGGATTTAAAACTAGAGCAGAGCCAACAACCTTCCCCGATCCGGGCAGAACATTGATCACACCACTCGGGATTCCAGCTTCCAATGCTAAATCAGCCAATGCTAAGGTACTTAGAGGTGTGGCTGTTGCGGGTTTGATAATAACCGTATTTCCCATTGCAATTGCGGGAGCAACTTTCCAGCTTGCAATTAATAATGGAAAGTTCCAGGGCGTTATTAAAGCACAAACCCCCAAAGGTTCACGGAACGTTAATAATGTTCCATCAGCCGCAACGGGAATGGTCTGTCCATGGACTTTGTTGATTGCTCCGGCATAATATTCAAATGTGTTCGCAGCAGCTTGAATTTCCCACCTGGCTGCGTTTATTGGTTTACCTACATTTTTCGATTCAAGTTGAGCCAGGTATTCTGATTTATCTCGAATTAAATTTGCAATCCGTTGTAACAATTGCCCTCGACTTCGTGAGTCCATTGATTTCCAAGGACCTTTTACGAATCGCGAATAAGCAATGCGAACGGTTTTTTCCACATCTCCGACAGTTGCTTGTGCAACGCGAGCATATTCTTTACCATTTGCAGGATCACATAACTTTATATCTTTTTCATCTGAACTAGGAATACGTTTCCCATCGATCGATAAACCGTAAAACTCCAATTTTTCCATTTGTATCCTCTCCTAATTGGGTGTTACGTATGCTGCTGTAATTCCACCGTCAACAATAAATTCTGTCCCTGTAATGTATGAAGATTCATCGGAAGCAAGAAAAAGTGCACTATAGGCAATTTCTTTGCTTTCCCCAAATCGTCCCATTGGAATATGCACTAACCTGCGTTGTTTTTTTTCTTCTGTATCGAGAAAATTCATCAATAATTCTGTTCGCAATGGACCAGGACAGAGAGAATTTACCCGAATCCCTTCTCGAGCGTGGATAATAGCTAATTCGCGAGTCATTGCCAATACGCCGCCTTTACTTGCTGTATAAGCGATTTGAGGTGTTGCAGCGCCCATTAAAGCGACAAATGACCCGGTATTGATGATCGATCCACCGCCAGCCCTCTGCAGCGCAGGAATTCCGTTTTTGCAACCTAAAAATACTCCTTTTAAATTTATTTCTATGGTTTGGTTCCACACCTCCGGTGTGGTTTCAACAGCATTTCCATCATCAATATGCATAATACCGGCATTGTTGAATAACACATTCAGTTTGCCGAATTCTTCTTCAGCTATTTTGATCATTTTGGCAGAATCAGATTCATTTGACACATCAGCATGAACAAAAATAGCCTGGCCATTTTGTTTATGAATGAGTTCGACGGTTTCATTCCCCGCTCTGTCGTTGATATCAACAACGACAACCTTGGCTCCTTCCCTGGTAAAAAGGAGCGCAGATTCCCGTCCAATGCCACTTCCAGCCCCGGTAATTAATGCTACTTTATCTTTTAATCTCATTTAAATAACCTTCTTACCGTATTGATTATCAAAAAGAAAAACATTGCTTCAAAACATATTTCTAGTTTTAAAATGGAATGTAGTTAACTTTTTTTTGCTTTTTTTACTAAATCTAAAAATAAATGATTTTCTAAAGGATTTTCAGCAGCATTTAGTTCCGGATGCCATTGAACAGCAAGCAATAATTCATTTTTTTTCAATTCAACTGCTTCAACAACACCATCATCCGACCATGCAACAGCATTCAATCCCTTACCTAATTTATCCAGCGATTGATGGTGCCAGGATTTAACATTCCTGACTTTTTTATTCATTATAATTGCCAAAAAAGATTTTGGCCGTATTTTTATCATATGATCAACTGGTTTTCTATCTGGAGTTCTGTGGAAGACTGTTTCCCCAAAAACGTCCGGTATATGTGGAATTAAATTACCACCCAGGACAATATTAAGGATTTGAGTTCCTCGGCATATACATAAAGTTGGTAATTTAGACTTCAGGACAATATTCATCAGTGCCAATTCAAACCGATCTCGTTCTGGATCAATATTATAATTTGTGGAATGAGAATCTCCACCGTACCAATTGGGATCTATATCACCGCCACCCGAAAATATTATTCCATCAATAAAATGAATAAGTTCTCTAAGGTCAGCCCCACCTACTGGTAAAATAATTGGCACTCCCCCGGCATTTCTAACCGCATCCACATATTCCCTCGGCAAATGGAATTCTTCCTTGGCATCCCGCCCATAGCTAACAATTCCAATGATTGGTTTTTTAGTAGGTTCTTCGTCTTTTGGTTTTTCTATATTCTTTCGAAAAATCTTTCTCGCTCCCAGTTTGTTACAACTTGATCAAATTTACTTTGCTCAATTGAAAAGAAGTGCAGATAATGATCTACGACTTCATTACCAAATGCTTTATGTGCGAATTTGCTTTTTTCCAGTATTTTAATGGCATCCCGCAAGTTGTTCGGTACTTCCGGCAAATCTTTGGCCAGATAGACATTACCGGTAAAAACATCAGGCGGCTCAATTTTGTTATCAATGCCATCTAATCCTGCTGCTAAAGTAGCTGCAAAAGCCAGGTAAGGATTTGCATCTGCGCCGGGAATCCGGCACTCAATCCGTAATGTATTTTCTTTTCCAACAATTCGAAATCCTGCCGTTCGATTATCGTAACTCCAGGCAATCTTCGTAGGAGCAAACGAACCGGCCTGGTATCTTTTGTATGAATTCACATTGGGTGCATAGAAAATTGCAATTTCCTGTGCATGGTACATCCAACCGCCCAGAAACCATCGAAATACATCTGATCCTTTTACAGGTCCGATTTTATGTGTTCCTTTAAACTGATTCTCCTTTTTCAACTCATCCCAAAGACTAACATGTAAGTGCATGCTTGAACCGGCAAGTTTTTCATCCCATTTAGCCATAAAGGTAATGGATAGTTCTTTTTGAAATGCAATTTCTTTAGCAGCATGTTTGTAGATGGAATGCCTGTCGGCCATTTCCATAAAATCACTATATTTCAAATTGATTTCGTGTTGTCCGGGTCCCCACTCTCCTTTGCTAAATTCCACTGGCACTCCACTCTCATCCATGCAATTTCGAATGCGGCCAACAAGATCTTCTTCTTTGGTTCCCTGGAGGATATGATAATCCTCAATGTACCAGCCAAATGTTTGTAATTTTAGATAATTTTTTTCTTTAGCGCTATCCAGAGTCTCTTTAAAAATAAAAAATTCAAGCTCAGAGCCAGCCATTGGTTCAAAGCCCATTGAACGGGCACGATCAATTTGTTTCTGTAGGATCCGACGTGGCGCTATTTCAACAACTTTCTCACCATCTGCAGAATAAAGATCACACATGACCATTGCTGCTTTAGGTAACCAGGAGGCTCGCCTCAGCGTAGCCATGTCTGGAACGACAGAAAAATCACCATAACCGGTTTCCCAGCTTGAGAATTTGTAACCGGGAACCGGGTCCATCTCCATGTCACATGCAAGTAAATAATCGCATGCATGCATACCCTGCCCCGATACATGATCCAGGAAGAAATGGCTCGTAATCCGTTTCCCGACCAACCTGCCATACATATCCGGAAATACAGTAAGAATTGTGTCTATATTGCCATTCTCTACTTCATGTTTTAATGTGGCTATTTCAAGCATTCCGGAAATGTTTTCTTTTGCCATACAAATTAACCTTTAAATCAATTCTTTTTCACATTCTTTGAGTAAAGCGAATTCTTCTTCAGGAGATTCTGCAACCAAGCAATGGCGGCCATGAATCCAAAAATATAAATGCCGACTGAATACCAGACGATAATTCCATAAACTCCAGGTCGATACTCTTCATTTAAAAAACAAGCAACAATTGCAACCAGTGTTAAAAAACCTGCTAAACCCGCAAACAAACTCCCACCAGGACTCGAATAAAGTCTTTCTAGTTCCGGCATTCTTATTTTGATAATAATACAACTTGCCATCATAAGCACATAAGATATTGCGGCACCCAATACAGTCATATTTAAAAGAGCTGCACCTACAATACCCGATCCAGATCGATCCGGCTAAACATACGATGGCTCCTCCAATCAATGCAACGAAAGGAGTCTTATTTTTTTTCAAAGTCAAAGACCATACCCTGGAAAAATAACCAGCCCTGGAAAGACTAATATTTGTCTACCATAAGCGTAGATAATCGAATGAAAACTAGCAACTAATCCGGTTAATCCTATGAGTGACAATGTGATTGATGTAGCACAAAGTCCAAATATCGATTCAAAACCATCCGCCAGCGGAGCGTTTGAGGATCTGATTTTTGCTGCTCCCTCACCCACTCCGGCGTTGATGGTTAATGTAAGTACGGAGAGGATCAACAGAGTAAATATGCCATACAAACATTGCTTTTGGCATATCTTTGGCAATATTTTCAGTTTCTTCTGCTGCTAGCGGTAATTCTTCTATAGCCAGGTAAAACCAAATGGCAAAAGGGATAGCTGCAAAAATGCCTTCCCAGCCAAAAGGCAAATTGACTGAATTGCCGGTGGTAGGTTCGATATTAAATAGTCGTTCGAATGACCAGGAACCGGAATAAATTGCACCTCCAATAATTGATGCAATGCAAGCTAAGACTAGCGAAACTTTGAGTGTCAACTCAATTGCCCCAATATTAATTTCTACAAAAATCGCATATGAAAAAATCCACCAAACCGGTAACGGGACATTGGGAAAAACAAAGTTCAAATACCCACTAATTCCGGCGACAATAACCGCGGGTGTGATTACACATAATGACTACTGCAAGTCCTGTTAAATATCCACCCCAGGGACCAAAAGCTTGCCGGGCAATATGAATAAGGGCCTCCGGCATAAGGTAACGCTGTAGAGAGTTCGGTCAACGAATACATCATTGCCGTGTACATGATTGCCATGAAAATTGTTGTGATCGCCACCCCCCAAAAACCACCGGCAGATAAACCAAAATTCCAACCAAAATAATTGCCTGTTATAACGGCTCCGACTCCTAATCCCCACAACAAAACCCACCCGGCTATTTTTGATAATGAGCGTTTCTCCAGATAATCCGATCCAACGTGTTCATATTCAACGCTGCCTACACGCTGTATTGATTCGGTTTTTCTTTTTGGCTTTTCTGCACTCATAGATAACTTCCAGCTAGAATGGTAGGCTCAACTAAAATAAGAATAAATTAAAAGGCTCTAAATAAAAAATCAATTTATTTGATTGATTAAAAGCAAGGTTTTCCTTTTGATTGAAGTTAATGAATATCCCTGCCTTCGCGGAGATACGGAGAGAAAATCCACAACATTTTTTCGCCACACAAGAAAACCAATTATTCATATTCTTCAATCATAAGCTGTCGCCCCAAGCCTTGAAGATCAGGAAAAATCACATGGTAATCTAGACCAGCGTCTTGCAAAAAGCGCCGTGCCTCCTCATGAAGATTGACAGGGATGGTTAACTTTCGTACACAATTTTGCGCGATGTCCTCAAGGGGGGAGCTCATATCAAAGTGTAATGTGAACATTGCTTATTGCGCTTGCATACGCCGATCGAACCGTCTGTGTATACACCGCGAATGCCGCTGAGGAGTAATCAAACTTCTCGGCTCGCTGGATGAAGAGTTGCTCGTAGCCTTCGACGAAATCACGGTTGAGACGAAGCAAATCTGATTTTCCACCTAATAAGTTATGGCAGGAAGGATCGAGGATCCAGACAGCACAATCGGATTCAGTATCTAGAAGCGCAAAGTAGAGTGCAACACCAAACGACTGAGATCAATCTAACAAGCGCGTCGGGACGCCATAATGCTGCATCAAAACGAGAATGTCCCATGAATCTGCGCTGGGTGGGATATCCGCTGCTCCTCTGGTCATGAACTTGCCGAACAAGCGTGATTCCTTCGTTTTAATCCCACGGGCAGATTCGTTCGACTTTAGTTTCCTCGCTAGTCGTGGCTTGAGTTTCCATGATGCGTCCGTGTGTCCACGAAAAAACGGATCCGAAATATTGAGGTCATTCAAGAACTGCTGCAACTCGTCAAGTATGATGTTCCAAGAAGCCATCAACTATCCTCAAAATATTCCACAATAGCCCTCCTTGTATCCTAATTTAACAAACCCATACAGAAAAAGTCAACCCTTTTTTCGCCGTAAATCTCTCTTGAGAGGCTGGGCCTGAGCCTGACTCAGGGGTATGTTCTTTTATAACTGTTAAAATGATTTGCGCAAATTTACGTTATTACTGCGTTTCAATTCTTCTCATAACTTTGCGCGGGTACTGACTCAAAATCACGACCCTGTCCGTTGCGTCCAACTCGATTTGTTTATTAGGCATTTTTCATTTTTCTTTATTCCACAGTCTCGATAGCCAACAAATTTATCGAGCAATGCCATTATCCACTGCCATAATTTTTGGTCCCATAAACATGGTGAATTCTTACAAATCCCTAAATCATACTTTTGCAAAATTTTATAGCATTATTTGGCATATAGGAAATAACAACTTAATTGTCCAAAACATTACGAATTGTAAATACTATTGTATTAGATTGTACCGTAAACCTATTTTAAACTCAAAATATCTCATTTGAATTATGTTATTATCGGTGCCAAGAGCATCTTGCTTCACACTTGAGTTTAATGGAGGTTGCAAAGAATAACTAGAACTCTGTTTTGATAATGTAGCATTTACTGAATTATATTTAAAGGAAGGTGCAAATTCAATTCTACCAACAGGAATACTGAACCCGCCACCAAAACCTATTCCATATCCTGATTTCGATCGCATTGTAGATGATCCTGAAGCTACAACATCTTCATTTTGAAATATAAATCTTGCTCTGAAATTCGTCTGTGCTAAAAATGATTGCCTTTTCAATTCAACAATCAAAAAGGGTTTGAAACCTCTTGCAGTTCGCATTAGGTCATACATGAAACCAAAAGAAAAACCAGATGTTTTGTAATTCGTAGTAACATTTGTAAAATCAGAAGTTGGGTATGGGAAATATAAGTAGACTTGTTTCACGAAAAGAAAAGGTGTTTCAATATTATCGTGAAATTGACTTAAATGATATCCGATATATGGGTACAATCTAAATCGAGTATTGAGCAATATGCGACCTTCAATCCCCAAACCGCCTGTGACATTTTGTAGCCATTTATCTCCAAAAGCTCTATTCTCATCAAACTCGCCAAAAGCTGTGAAACTGTGTCCAAAACTGAGTTCTAACCTGACTCCAAATGTATCTTTTCTTTTATTATTTGATACAGGCGATTCAGTCTCGCGCTTATCGAAGTTATATTGCAAGCCAATTCCGATCTCACTATGACTAAGGTTGATCTTATGTCCTTCGGGGATAGTAAGATCTCCTTTAACAGTAGCAACCGATCCATAAGGAGGTTGCGCATAAGTGTTCTGTAAATTTCGATTTGCAACCTTCATTTTAGCTGAAATATGTTTAAACATTGGTGTTAAAACGAATTGTCCAACAGGAATATTGAATCCAACACCGATGCTTTTCTCGATTGAAGCTTTTGTTTCAAGTCTTGAACGTCCCCAAAAGTTTACTATTTCACCTAACTCAGGATTAGACAAAATACCTTTTAGGTAAGTACCCGCCCTGAATTTTTGGTGCCCTAATTCGCCAAAAACGAAGGGGACTATGGGAAGGTTTAAATAGTCAAGCTCATGCATCATACCGAATTTGAATGTCTGTGTTTTGTAATTTGTTGCAGATTGCATTTGTTCGAATGGGAAATCAAAGTCTAACAAGTATATATGTTTCCACAACTCTGGATTCTCGTTCTTTTCATTATAAGAATCATAATTAAATCCAAAATAAGGTTTCAAAAAAAATGGAATTCTGAAAACAACCTGTCCTTCTATTGAAAAACCATCTGATACATGACTGAGCCATTGGTCAGCATAAACAGTAAAGTCTGAAACCACAATATCTCGAAAAGAATTTGATGGAACAATATTATGCTTGACTATGATCTTGTAGCTCAACCCAAATCCGTTCCCCTGAGCATATAAGTTAGAATGACTATGAATGCAAATAAACGTAACTATAAAAATAATAATCTTTTTCATATTCTTTAACTGAACTATTTTCGAGTAGTATTGACAATTTTCTAAAAAGACAAGTGAAACAACTTGATAATCAAAAATGAATAACCTTAAGGTGTCTATGTGTCAACACATCTCCAATACAGAACACTTTAACATAATATAAATCGAGAAGTTCTATTAACAGTTGCTTTTTTACTAGCCTAACATAGACGAACTCGTAAAAAGTCGGCAACCTTTTAGTGAATACAATATAATGTGGTTAAGCTACCAGCGTATCCGCAACCTGGAGAAAAAAGGGTTGGGGATCTATACCGTTGGCATACCACTCTAAGTTTTTAATAGATTCGTTCTTTTTCTATTACCTGTTGTAAAATTCAAATATTATTTTTAACCTATATGTGTGGTGGTTAACCTCAGCAAAGATATCTTTTATCAGGATGTTCTCTAAAGTACTCTAATTAAATTCAATCAAATTTTCAAAAGTCCTAATGTCACTCAAACTCTTTACCAGTAATCGTTTGGAAAACCTGTCAGAGGCTTTAGCAGAGACATTAATTCATCCTTTATCTTCACCATTCGATTCGGAAATCATTGTCGTGCAAAGCAAAGGGATGGAACGCTGGATTTCCATGGAATTGGCCAGGAAAATGGGCATCTGCTCAAATATTCAATTTCCCTTTCCCAACAAGTTTATTTACGAAATTTTTCAATCCATTTTTCCTGACCTTCCGGTAAGATCGAGCTTCGATCGCGAAATCATGGTTTGGAGAATCATGAAACTGTTGCCATTCTGTATCCAACAATCCCAATTTAATGCTCTCAGGCAATACCTTTCAGAACCCAGATCTGAAATCAAGAAGATACAGTTATCTGAAAGAATTGCTGATCTTTTTGATCAATACATTCTATTCCGCCCCGAAATGATATTTGATTGGGAAGCCGGAAAAGAAAACCATTGGCAAGCCGAATTATGGCGCGAAATGGTTAAGGGATCAAATAGCAAACACAGGGCAACCCTTGGCAGGGATTTAATCAAAACATTGGAAAAGACAAAAGTAAAATCCGAAAGCATTCCCGAAAGAATCGCGGTGTTCGGAATTTCTGCTTTGCCGAAATTTCACATTCAGATATTTTCTGCTCTTGCAAAAATTTCAGAAGTCAATTTATTTCTCATGAACCCATGCCGGGAATACTGGGGTGATATCCTATCCGATGCCGAAATCAAAATCATCGAAAGAAAAAAAATACCCGGTACACTCGATCTGTTCCATATAGAAAAAGGCAATACTATCCTGGCGTCAATGGGTAAACTGGGCCGCGATTTCTTCGACCTCATCGAAGAATGGGACACTGAAGAATTTTCCAATTACCAGGATCCGGGAAACGATACACTTTTGTCAAGTATTCAATCCGATATTTTACGATTACAAGATCGCAGTTTAACCAGGGAGCGTAAAAGGAAAATTGATCTTTCGGATCAAACGATTCAAATTCATTCCTGCCATAGTCCCAGGCGCGAGATGGAAATTCTCCAGAATCAATTGTTGGAGCTATTCGAGGAAAATCCATCACTTAAACCGGGTGATATTTTAGTCATGGCTCCGGATATTGAACCTTATACTCCCTTCATTCAAAGCGTTTTTGAACTGCCCTTTAACGATCCAAGACGGTTTCCTTTCAGCATTACGGATCGGAGTTTGAGCACAGAAAACTCCATTGTTAACACCTTCTTCGCAATCCTGGATCTGCCTGGCAGCCGTTTTAATGCTCCACAAATTTTTGCAATTTTGGAATATCCAGCGGTTCGGCAAAAATTTAATATTTCCGATAACGACCTGTCATTGGTGCAATCATGGATTAAAGAAACACGAATTCGATGGGGGCGGAATACAGAAAATCGTAGAGATCTTGGATTACCGGAATTCAATCAAAACAGTTGGCAGGCGGGTTTGAATAGGCTGCTACTTGGATACGCGTTACCCGGACAGGAACGCAATTTCTACGAAAATGAACTTTTACCCTTTGACGATGTCGAAGGCAGCCAGGCAGTTGTTTTAGGAAATTTTCTGGAATTTATAGAGCAATTATTTGAGACGGTTGATTCTCTCAAAATAAAACGAACCTTAGCGGATTGGTATCAAATGTTAAACGAGGTGCTCGAATTATTTTTTGCTACCAATGATGAGACTGTGCTGGATATTCACATTATTCGACGATTAATCGGAGAATTTGAAGAATATCAAGATCTTTCGAAGTTTGAAGATAAAATTGAGCTTGAGGTAATAGTCCATCATTTAAAAACCAGGCTCAACAATGAAGGATTTGGTTATGGATTTATGACCGGTGGTGTTACATTTTGCTCCTTGCTGCCTATGCGAAGTATTCCGGCAAGGGTAATTTGTTTGATTGGTATGAATAGTGATGCATATCCCCGCCAAAACAGACAATTGGGTTTTGACCTACTCGCTAAATCACCGCAAAAGGGCGACCGGTCCCGCCGCAATGACGACCGCTACTTATTTCTTGAAGCCATCCTTTCTGCCAGGGATAAATTATACATTAGTCATATCGGCCAAAGCATAAAAGATAATTCCGCTATTCCACCTTCGGTTCTGGTTAGTGAGTTGCTGGATTATATCCATTCAAATTTCGAAATAGAAAATTGCAGAATTATTGATCAAATCAAAACAAACCACAGGCTGCAAGCGTTTAGTCCTGAATACTTCAAAAGGTATAATGATCTGTTCAGTTATTCCGGTGACAATTTAGAGATCGCTAAAAGCCTGCTCGATTCTCAAAAAGAGCAGCCAATTTTCATTTCAGAAAAGCTTCCCGAACCTGACAAAAAATTTAAAGAACTAAGGTTACAAGACCTGTACCGGTTTTTTAGAAACCCAACCCGCTTTTTACTAAACAAGCGGTTAAATCTGTACCTCAGAGAAAATCAGGTTACAATTGAGGAAAAGGAGACATTTGCGTTAGCCGGACTCGATCGTTATGCCGTCTCGCAATCACTTGTGAAGAGTTCCTCAAAATATGATGAAACCCGGCAAATCAAAAAAGTCACATCATCAACCGGTATGCTCCCTATAGGCGCTGTAGGTGATTATGATTTCGATCGATTGAATAACAAAGTTCGGCATTTTGTTAGTAAGACAGAAGAAATTTTCCAACTCGCACCCCTGGACCCTGTTCAAGTTGATCTAAATATAAATGAGTTCCATGTAACAGGAAGATTAGATCACGTTCATGAAAATGGAAATGTACTTTTTCGATATGCCCGTGTAAAAGCCAAAGATCATCTTAATGCATGGTTAAACCACCTGGTTTTGAACTGTTACAGTTCCGGTAATTATCCTGCTCATAGTTTTCTTGCCGGTGTTAATAATGCAACGGACGGACAATGGGTTGGATGGGTTTTTCAACCGCTACAAAACAGCTTTGATATTCTCAGCAACCTGTTAGATATCTATTGGGAAGGTCTCTCCTACCCCATTCGGTTTTTTCCGGATTCGTCTTATACCTATTTTCGCTTAATTAAAGAAGAACAAAAAACGGTTGAAACAGCTTTGGAAAATGCCCAAAAAACATGGTTCGGAACTGACCGCCAACGAGGGGAAATTGAAGATGTCTATTTTCAACTTTGTTTTCGCAATAATGAAGATCCATTATCGGGTGATTTTGAAAAGCTTTCCCAGGTAGTATATGAACCGCTAATTGACAATCGTGAGGAATTGTTATAGTGCAAACTGCAAAAGAGTTTGATCTTCTCAATAGTCCTCTCGGAGGCATGAACCTGATTGAAGCCAGCGCCGGTACGGGTAAAACGTTTACGATCACTGGAATCTTTATCCGGCTGCTTATCGAGACCGGACTTACTGTCGACCAAATCCTGGTAGTCACTTTTACCGAAGCGGCGACAAATGAATTGAAGGAACGGATTCGCAACAAACTTCGAGAGACCAAAGAAGCACTATCAATTAAAAGCAGCAATGATCCGCTTCTTGTGAATTTGATCAAAAACAATCCATCTGAAAATGCAATAAAAAAAATAAACGTTGCAATCCGGGATTTTGATGAGGCTGCAATTTTTACCATTCATGGGTTCTGCAACAAAATACTGCGAGAACAAGCCTTTGAAAGTAAGGGTTTGTTCGATACCGAATTGGTCACGGAACAAACAGAAATACTTCGGCAGGTTGTTGAAGATTTTTGGCGAAAACAGATGTATGGTGAATCCGGATTATTTGTTGGATATGCTTTTGAAAAGATGAACCCGAACTCTCTTCTGGAACTTGTGATTGATAAAATCGGGCTCCACTTTCTTCAAATTATTCCGGAAGTATCTGTGGCCGACTCGAAAGAACTAGAAATTCGTTTTGAAGAATCTTTTCGAGGAGTTAAACAGCTTTGGCCAACATCTAAAGAAATAGTTAAGAAAATCTTTGATGATGACAATCGATTAAATCGTAATCGTTATCGAAAAGACAATATTCCATTCTGGCTCAAAGCGATGGATGTTTACACAACCTCTGAAAATGCTGCTCCGGTTCTATCCAGGGGTTTTGAAAAATTTACGACTTCAACCCTGGCAAAAGGGATGAAGAAAGGTTATTCATCCCCTGCCCTGCCATTTTTCGATGTATGTGAAAACCACCATCAAAATTTTCAAAGGCTTGAGGCAAATTACAAAAATCGATTGATTGCTCTTGAAACCGAATTATTCGATTATGCGCGCAAGGAACTGAAAAAACGAAAACTGGAAAAGAACATTTTCTTTTTTGATGATTTACTTTTGAATTTACATGCAGCCTTAAATCAAAATGGCAACGAAGTCGCCTCTACGATTAGAACAAAATTTAAAGCTGCCCTGATCGATGAGTTCCAGGATACAGACCCGGTTCAGTATGAAATTTTTAGAAAGATATTTGATCACAAAGACTCCGCCCTATTTCTTATTGGTGACCCAAAGCAGGCCATTTATGGTTTCAGAGGTGCAGATATTTTTGCTTATTTGCGTGCAAAAAAGGAAATTCCCAACAGTTATACCTTATCGAAAAACTACCGGTCAACGCCGGAATTAGTCACTTCGATTAACACGGTGTTTTCAAGAATTCAAAATCCATTTGTTTATGAAGCCATTCCTTATCATAAATGTGATTCCCCGGAAGCAGGCTACAGAGAACAACTTAGGTTCATGAATAAGACGGATACGCCTTTTCGATTGTGGTTTTTAGATGCGGCTAAATATAGCGACTCCGGAAAGCCAATTAGCAAACCGCAAGCGAGAAAAATATTATCGGATGCGGTTGCATCAGAAATTGTAAACCTGCTCACTCAAAGTCAGCAAGGCACAGCATTTATAGGTAACAATCCTTTGGAAGAAAAAGATATTGCCGTGCTGGTTCGAACCAACATCGAAGCACAACTCATGCAGGATACTTTAAGAAAACTGAATATCCATAGCGTGCTTTACAGCTCCGCAAACTTGTTTGAATCAAATGAGGCGCTAGAACTGGAAAGAATCTTAACAGCTTTGGTTGAGCCGAAAAGACAAAGATTGGTCAAAGCTGCCCTGGCAACAGATATCATTGGGATTCGAGGCGAGGAATTGTTGGGGTGGCAGGACGATGAGACCCGGCTGGAAGAATGGTTTGAAAAGTTTTTACTTTACCATAAATTGTGGCTGGAACATGGCTTTATTCGCATGTTCAAAGAACTCCTTACGCAGGAAAACCTGCAAAAACGCCTGATGTCTTACCCCGATGGCGAAAGGAGAATTACCAATTTACTTCACCTGGCTGAGATTCTGAATCAAACTTCTTCCGATCTAAATCTCGGCATGACAGGACTTCTAAAATGGCTTTCCGAGCAAATAGCTTCTAAAATAGGGCCAATCGAAGAACATCAACTTCGATTGGAAAGCGATGAGAACGCCGTGAAATTGGTAACGATGCATATGTGCAAAGGACTGGAATATCCAATTGTTTTCTGTCCCTTTACATGGTCCGGTTCTTACGTAAGAAATGCGGACACTCTAATATTCCATGATGAAAACCGTGAATGGTTATTTACCCTTGATCTTGGCTCTGACCGGATTGAGCAGAATAAAATCTATAAGGGAAAAGAGGAATTGGCAGAAAATTTACGATTGCTCTATGTTTCTTTAACTCGTGCAAAAAATCGCTGTTATCTTGTCTGGGGTAATTTTAGTGAGGGTAAGACTTCCGCACTGGCCTACTTATTTCATAATCCTGAGACATTGAATTCAGAAGACATTTTGAGCAGTTTAAAGGATCATTTAAAGAATATCGATGATCAAAGTTACCGAGCAGATTTGTTAAATAATTTAATCCCCAATTCGAAAGGCACGATCAAATTAACCGGTTTACCTGATCCTGCTGTGAGTCCTCTCATAAAATCAACTTCAGAAGAAATTGAACTAAGTTGTCGAGATTTTAAAACCAAAATTAAAATTTCGGAAGGA
Organism: candidate division KSB1 bacterium; assembly: GCA_022566355.1. NCBI lineage: Bacteria > Pseudomonadati > Candidatus Zhuqueibacterota bacterium. The sequence continues at coordinate 781 of JADFJB010000011.1, read as the reverse complement.
ATCTCCAGTTATTCTTCCCTGGTTTCTCAAGTTCATCATACGGCTGAGTACCCGGATCATGATTCAATAGGAGTTATTCAATTTCCTGAAGCATCCCAAGAGGAAAAAGGTCCGGAGGATAAGTATTCTTCTTTTCTCAATTTTCCAAGAGGAGCAAAAACCGGGACTTTTATTCACGATATTTTCCAGAACCTGGATTATACCCTGGGTTTTTCTGCAATTGAGGATATGGTATTTTCTAAACTACATGCCTATGGTTTTGAGATTGAATGGTTAAATGCAGTTAGTAGCATGATTTCTAAATTGCTTGGGCACCCATTAACCGGCAAAAATTCATTTTCGCTTTCACAACTGCCAAACAAAAACCGTTTAAATGAATTAGAATTTTATTTTCCCCTCAGAAGTACCTCGCCAAATAATTTAAAAGAAATATTTACTAAAACCTTGGAATCGGAAACTTCACCAAAATTCATAGATAGAATTGAAGAAATGAACTTCGCCCCGATCGAGGGATTTATGAAAGGTTTTATCGATTTAGTATTTCACGAAAATGGTAAGTATTATATCATCGACTGGAAATCAAATTACCTGGGTAACTCAATTGAAAATTACAATCGTGCTTCAATGATGGAATCGATGATTTCGAATTTATATATTCTGCAATATCATATATATGCCATTGCACTCAATCAATACTTAAAATTGCGCATAAATGATTATAATTATGAACAACATTTTGGCGGACTTTTTTATATCTTTTTGCGTGAAGTGGAAACGGAGT
>JADFJB010000010.1 GCA_022566355.1 candidate division KSB1 bacterium | reverse complement strand
GGATTCCCGGGCACGAAAATCTCCACCCTTGATCGTATCGTGGAAAAGTCTGAAAATACTGTCGTTGTCGTTCTGGTAATTCTTTGCAGCATTGATACCGCCCTGGGCGGCAATGCTATGAGCCCTGCGCGGAGAATCCTGAATACAAAATGATTTTACGTTATATCCGAGTTCAGAAAGAGACGCAGCTGCGGAACCTCCCGCAAGCCCCGTTCCAACCACAAGAATCGTATATTTCCGTTTGTTGTTTTGGCTCACAATTCTTAATTTGTTTCTATGAATATCCCAATGTCTTTCAATTGGGCCTTGCGGGATTTGGCTGTTAAGTATTCCGTTTGATTTCATAGAACCCTTTTTAGATTAACTTCCACCGGCTAGAAAAACATAAATGGGTAGAACTAAAAATCCTGTTGCAATGACCAGGGCTAACGCCACACCTAAACCGTAAATGATTTTTGTATATCTTGGATGCATGATTCCCAATGATTGAAATGCGCTCCAGAATCCATGACGAAGATGATAACCCAATATAATCATAACGCTAACATATACAATTACATACAAGGGCTTTTGAAAAATCTCTACCACCAACCGATAAAGATCCCTTATTTCACCGCCTTCATTGGTAAAAATGTAACCGTCTTCAAAGGATGGGCCGTATTTAAAAGTCTTTAAGTGAATAATCACAAAGGCAAAAATAACGATGCCTGTGTAAAACATGGATCTTGAAGATATAGTCTTCAAACTTGGAGGTCCGGCATTCTTTACAGTTTTATATTTGACATTTCGTGCCTGTGTATTTTCCCGATAGATGAGGAGTGCAAATAACACATGAAAAATAAAAACAGTAATCAACCCTATTTCGACTAAATACAGTAATGGTCCTAAACTGGTTAATTTGTGTGAATAAGAATTAAAAGCATCCTGGCCGGCAAAAAAACTTAGATTCCCAAGTAAATGTACAGAGATAAAAACGAAAAGTCCAAGTCCTGACAAGGCCATTATAATTTTCTTGCCTATGCTGGAAGTTACAATTTCTAAAACTGTTTTGATGATTATCTCCTTGAAGGAAGACCCATTATTTCTTTTCTGACAACCACTTGAAATCACCCCTCAAAATGACAATAATCTGTTTTGAATTTAAAAGCAAAGGAATTTCCGGTTTTTCCAAATTACTTTATAAAAAATTATTAATAACATATGATAAATGACAGGAAAATCATAATTTCTCCTTGATTTCAAATTATAAACTACCTAAATTTTTAAAGCTTTTTTAGTTAATCCTGTAAAATAAGAATGACCCGTTGAAAAACTCTAAAAAAACCGTTGCTCAAAGGGAGTTGTACTCCCGATCCAATGATATAATCGGGACTGCAACTCCCCCAAGCACAAATTTGATTCAACCGTCATTCATATTGTAAAATAAAAAACGATCATGCAAATTGAAAACCCATATCGTGTTCGGCTGGCACGAACACCTACCCCAATCCAAAAATTATCTAGGCTTAGTAAATACTTAAAGGGACCATCAATCTACATCAAGAGGGATGATTTAACCGGATTCGGCTTGAGTGGTAATAAAGTGCGCAAATTAGAATACAGTATTGGGGAGGCCGTTCAGAAAAAGAGTGATATTTTGATTACTACCGGTGGAACAACTTCAAATCATGCCAGGGCCACTGCCTTAGCTGCACGCCAATTGGGTTTGAAGCCTTATCTTGTTTTAAGAGGAAATCCGGAAAAAATTCCGGATGGAAACCTGCTATTTGATATAATACTTGACGCTGAAATAAAATTCATTACACCCGAGCAATATTTAAAGCGTGATGAAATTATGCAGGAGTTGGCTGATGATTTACGGCAAAAAGGACATAGACCATATGTGATTCCGGAGGGAGCCAGTAATGCAATCGGATGTTGGGGATATTTCAATGCTGCGAGTGAAATTCGCGATCAATTATTAAACGAAAATTTGCCGGAAATGGATGCTATTGTCATAGCCGTTGGTTCCGGTGGCACACAAGCCGGTTTACTTCTTGGACTTCAATATCATCAATTAGACATTCCAGTTTACGGAATTAATGTGTGTGATGATGAAAAGTACTTTCAACAAAAGATATCTGAACTCCTGAAATCGTTTGGAGAGAGGTTTTCATACCCGCTATCTTTGCCTGAAGACATCATGATCATCGACGGTTATGTTGGGAAAGGCTATGCACGCAGCAGACCTGAAGAGATTGATGTTATTCGGTTATTGGCCAAACTGGAAGGTATATTGCTTGATCCGGTTTATACCGGCAAAGCCATGTTTGGTTTAATCGATCAGATCAAAACAGGAAAATTCCAAAAAGAAACGAATATACTATTTATTCACACCGGGGGTATCTTTGGTTTATTCCCGGAACGAGAAGCTTTTGTTAATCCGAAGACAGTGTCTTAGTTGACTACCTAATCTACCTCACATGGAATTCAAAGAAATAATGGATGTTTATGATGATCTTTTAATACAGGTTGGTCCTCGAAATTGGTGGCCGGCAGATACGCCATTTGAAGTAATTATTGGAGCAATATTAACGCAGAATACTTCATGGAAGAATGTCGAAAAAGCTATAATGAATCTTAAAAAACAAAATCTTCTTTCTCCGAAAGCAATTTATAAAATTAGTGAAGAGAAATTAGCTGATGTTATCCGTCCTTCGGGTTATTACAATCAAAAAGCAAAAAAAATAAAAGAATTTGTAAAGTATTTTTATGAACAATACGATGGGTCAATAAATAAAATGAGAGAGGAAAGAACTTCCTCCCTGCGCAGTGAACTGTTGGGAATTCATGGCATTGGCCCGGAAACAGCCGATGCGATTCTTTTATATGCCTTAGGAAAACCAATTTTTGTTGTAGATACTTATACAAAAAGAATACTGCAACGACATAAGTGGATAAACGAAAAAGCAACCTATCAGGAAATCCAAGATCTTTTTATGAAACGATTGCCGAGAAATACACAACTCTTTAATGAGTATCATGCACTCATTGATTTTGTCGGCCACAACTATTGTCGAAAGCAACCCAAATGTCATGGTTGCCCTCTGGAAAAAAGATTGCCTCAAATGAAGGAAAGCTTATGATTATGTATATTGTATCCAACCTATTTGCTGTTCTATTTTTCCTGGTTTTTTCAATAATTTCGATTCGGGGACGATCTTTATATCTGACATTGATTAACATCCTGGGAGTTGCTTCGGCCAGCTTAGCTATACTTTTGGAGTTTTCAGGCTCATTTATTTTGAACATGGAATATCCCATAGAGCAAGCTCAAAATCTTCAAATCGTATTAATTTTTCTGGCAGTCGTTATTTCTTTAGTACTTTTACTTGACCTCATCAGTCTCATTTTAAGAATTGTTAAGTATAATAAAAACAAATTTGAGATGCCTGAAACATGGCAGAAGGTAATGGAGGGAAGACCTTATAAAATGATATTCTCTTCTGAGATTTTTAATTCGGAATTGGAAATTTCCGGTGAAGTCAAAATGACCGAGAGACTACAAGCGTTGCAAATGTGGAAGTTGGCGAATCAGGCCTTTAATGATGCTGATTATGATGATGCTATTGAAAAGTATGATCTATCTAACAGATGGGTTGCCACAAGCACTTCTTGGCTAAATAAGAGTGGAATTTGTTTCGAAAAAGGTGATTTTTACGAAGTAATAAAATGCACTGAAGAAGCCACTAGGCTTAATTCAAATAAATATGAATTATGGTTCAACCGGGGTTTGGCTTATATGTCACTGAATGAATTTACCAATGCACTTCAAAGTTTTGAAGAAGCTCTATCTATCGATTCCAATAGATCAGAGACGTATACATACCATGGAACAGCTTTAAGAAAATTGGGTAAGATAAATCCGTCAATCGAAAGTTATGATAATGCCATTAAACTAGATCCGGAACATTTGAATGCCTGGTATGAAAAAGGAATTGCCCTGACCATGAATGAACATTTCGAAGAGGCAGCTGATTGTTTTCGCAAAACCTTGGATATAGATAAGAAATTTGCTATGGGTCATTATTATTTAGCAAATACTTTAAATAGACTCGATTGGAATGAGGAAGCTGTTGAGTCATACCACCGTTGTTTAAAAATCAACCCGGGTTATCAGGAAGCTTGGAATAACTTAGGAATCGCACAATCTAAATTAGGTAAAATAAAATATGCTTTAAAGAGTTACAGTCATGCCATATCAATCAACCCGGATTATCAAGAAGCCTGGCTTAACCGGGCTCTAAGCTATGAAACTTTGAAAAAGTACGACCTTGCAATTGAATCTTATCGCAACTTTCTGGAAATAGTACCATTGACTTCGAATAAACACCGTGAGATAGCTCAAAATCATATGAACGCTTTAAAGACCGAATTGCAAAGCAGAGAGAAATCCAAAGCGCTTAAGAAAAAACCTAGAATGAAACTCAATCAAAAGAAACAAGAAAGCAAATCTCAAAAGGTGAAAACCGATCCGGAAAATATTGAAGCTTAATTTGCAGGGAATTTGAGTCTTAAGTTATAGTTCTGGAAAAATGAAAACGATAAAAGTTAATTTCGAAGGAGCATCGTTCCCATTATTTATTGGCAATGATGTTCTTGAGCGCTTTAGTGAATTATTAAACCTTTACCGTTTTCCAGACAAAATAGCCATTGTATTACAGGAAGGAGTTAGCGCTCAATTTATTCCTGGATATGAAACATTTGATGAGATTATCCTTCCCAAAAATATCAATTTAAGTGAACTAGAAACAATTGAGCAATTTTACGCAGGCATCCCATGGAAACAAATAGAGTCGAGTTTTACACTTATTGTTGTTGGTGATGAATTGCTCCTGAATTTGGTTTCCTTTGCTTGCCGACTTCTCACACATCCACCAGTTATCGTGAATATGCCCACAACATTATGGGCAATGAGTGAATGCGGGGTAAAAAATAGTGCCTTCTTAAACTGGAAAAAAAGACCTTCGGTAATCTCAGTTTTTACATGGCCCCAAATGGCAATATTGGACCTTCAATGTTTGCAGAATACAGATCGTAACGAAATATTCCTATTACATGCAAGTTTTGTAAGAAATCTTTTGCTAGCCAGTTCTGAAAAATTCGCGGAATATGAAGAATCTTGGCAAAAAATTGGATTCGAAAATGAAGAATTACTGATCGATAGCCTGGAACATAATGCAAAGACCCGGATTGCAATTTATAATCAGGGTAATCAAGCCCATTATTTATTGGAAGATTTCGGTAATCGAGCAATCAATATAATAAAATCAGAAGGCAAGTATCGCTTAAAACCAAGAGAAATTGCCTCGATGATTTTTTTAGAATTACGTTGGCGAATTAAATTGGCGGAACAATGTAATCTTGACAATTCGGAAGAATCCAGCCGAGTCTTATTTTTGATTGAGAGGCTTCTTGCAGCATATCATGTGAAACAGGAGGAGTGGGATAAAGCAAGAGATTTACTGCTCCAATGTTTTACCCCAACAATGTTGAATAATCTATATCTACCTTCTGCAATAGGGAAAATACAAAAATTAAAAAGCATAGATCGAAGTGTAGCGGAGCAGTGTTTAGTAGATTGCTGATTAATATAAAAAAAGCGGGCTTTACCCCACTCGATTTTTATGATCGGTGAAATAAAGCCCTATCCCGGATTTAGGGGAGTTATGGGAGGGATTCTTATAAAGTTTGTTAAAGTTCTAAATAATAATTCCCCTCCGAGTCTATCTTGATTTTGCCCGAACAAACGACATACTCGGGACTGACCGTTTTTAATAAGTTGTTTAATTTTTCTAAATTCTCTATTTGCTTTACCGAATAACCTTTCTTTCTAATCTTTGCTTTTAATCGTTGTCCAAAGTTTTTATCTTTCCCCAACAGAACTATCCTTTTCATCTTTTATCCACCTTTTTATTCAAAGGGCATATTATCAAAAATCAACCAAATAATACCTTGCGAAAAGCATACCAAAAAATATGTTGGATTTTATAATCGTAACTTCAATATAATTATTGGGTTGTGTTGTAGTGTAATTAAGGAATGTAGTTTTAACTTATAACATATGTTACGTTTTGAGACAGAGGTATGATCAATAATTGCTAAAAATCGTTTATTTAACTATTTGTTGTTAATAGGTTTATATATTGGTTTAAATCAAATGTTCTGAGAGTTGACTTGACACTGTCAACTGAGAAAGCTAAATTCTTTAAGTAGCTAATAAAATAAAAGTATCGTGAGGCAGGCCTAGTAGTGAGTTGTGTTCGTTTTATTTTGAATAAATCTTTCCTGACTATTTTCTTATTCATTTTAATTTTGCAAATCGTTTCAATTGTGATAGGATTGGATAAAAAAGATTCCAGAACCTTTAAGCAAAAGGATCATTTGAATTCAGGCCATATACCTGGACAGGTAATTATTGAATTAGAAAATGGGGCTGCATGGTTGGGGAAGAGGACTGCTGCGGAAGTAATCAGTCAATTGCAAGTTAATCCTTCATTTATTGCAGTATCAGATAAAATGGGTCTTCTTTCGATAGAACCTATGATTAATTATAAATTGCTAGATGGCTTGAAAAACTCGGAGTCTTTGAAAAGATTTTTGGTCATTTTTTACAATGAGGAATTTTCTTTTGAGTATGTTCAATTTCTTTTAAGCAAAGTTCAGGAAATTCGATCTGTTGAAGCTGCAATTAATTATTTCATTCAACTGGTACCCAATGATGTAGAATATCCGAATCAAAATCATCATCCTCAAATATCATCTCCGGAAGCCTGGGATATTGAAAGAGGAGATTCGACAGTTATTATCGCGATTGTTGATAATGGATTTGATATGAGTCATATAGATTTGATTGATAATTATTATATTAATCTAATTGAGAAAAATGGACTTATTGGGGTTGATGACGACGGCAATGGTTTGGTAGATGACATTTCAGGCTATGATTTTGTTGAGGATGATTCTGATCCGGGTTACAATACCAACAAACTAAACGGTTACAAGCATGGGACACATGTTGCAGGAATTGCAGCTGCTGTTGGAAATAATGAAATAGGTGTATCCGGAATTTCATGGAAAAGTAAAATATTGCCAATTAAAGTAGCCAAAGATAATGAACCTCGAGTTATTCCTTTAGTGCAAGCATTACGCGGGATTACCTATGCGATTGCTCAAGGAGCACATGTAATCAATTTGAGTTGGGGAGGAGTAGGTAATGAAAATCGTGCAGCACAAGAGGTCATGAATCTTGCTTACCAGGAAGGTGTAATTGTAGTGGCTTCTGCGGGAAATAAAAATGAAGAAGCATACTTTTACCCTGCGAGTTATCATCATGTGATAAGTGTTGCCTGGGTTGACGGCAGTGATTCGAAAGCGCTTCTTGCAACTTACGGCAAATCTGTGGACCTTTCCGCACCGGGATCATCCATATTATCTCTTTTTCCTGAAAACCAATATGGCAAAATTAATGGTAGTTCAATGTCTTCTCCAATGGTAGCCGGAGCTGCTGCTCTGTTAAAATCATTGCATCCACAATTAACTATTGAAGAAATGGAAAAACAAATTGTATTTAGCGCTGAGCTCATTGAAAGTCAACTAACTTATGCCAATAAATTAGGAAGCGGCCGGTTGAATGTAGCGAATGTATTAACCGTAACAGAATTGCAGCAACCACCAGTAAAAATTGTCTTTCACAGCTTTTCTTTGAGTGATTCTTTATTGGGCAATGACAACCAGGTTATAGAACCGGGTGAAACCTTTTTTTTAAAACCGTTACTGTCTAATGTATCCCTTGGCAGTAGTCCTGCAATGGAGATTAGTCTTACTACAGATCAAAATAGTATTGTCACAATTGAAAATGGCAATTTACAAATTAATGTTTTACCCGATACTGAAATTGAATTATCTAAATCTTTTAAGCTCCACGCTTCTTCAGAAATTAAATCCGGAGTGGTTCAGTTATTATTAAGTTTTGCAGGTGACAATGTGCTTGCTGAAACCGAATCACTAGTATTTCAAATAGGCAAAGCACCCATACTGATAGTTGACGATGATGATGGCAATAATAACGTTGAAAGATTCTATACCAAGCCTCTTGAAGTGTTCAAAGTACCTTTTGTAAGCTGGAACCATAAACAATTGGGTGAGCCGTCAGGTGAATATCTAAAACAATTTCCGATGGTTATCTGGTTATGCGAATGGGCTTTCCCTAGTCTAAATCCGCTAGATAGAGCAGCGATCAGCGAGTATTTGGAACTGGGAGGAAATTTATTTCTCAGTGGCCAGGATATTGGCTGGGATCTTTCTGATCCGGCTAGTATCAATGCGACAGATGATGCCCGGGATTTTTATGAAAATATTATTCAGGCACAATATACTTCTGATGATGCAGGTGATTCTCAGTTACGTGGAATTCCTTTTGATAAAATTGGTGATAATCTTCAGTTTTCCATATATCAACCGGGAAGATCAAAGAGCGAGCAATTCCCTGATGTTTTCCAGCCAACGGATTCCGCTTCAGTTGTTTGGAAATATGAAAACAATTCCGGAGTTGGTGGCTTACTCTTTGATGGAATTTATCGATTAGTGTACTTTGGCTTTGGCTTGGAAGCAATCAACGCGAAAATTAATACAAACCCCGATGATATTGAAAATATACGCTTTGAAGTCTTTGAACGAGTATTGAACTTTCTACATCCTTTGAAACATGAGCCAGTTATTGATCAAACAACAGCAGCCGCTTCAATTCCAATATTAGCGGATTACCAGGCACCTGGTGACCTACCTGACGAAATCAACTTGTTGTTCAAGTTGCCGGATGATACTCTATTTCAATCCGTGCAACTGACAGAACAAAACAAAACGTTCACTGGCGCATTTGACTTACAAAACAAAGAAGGATTATTTCAATATTATTTTGAATTGATCGACCCTAATTCCAGATGGTTTTTTCCCATCGCAGGACAACACCGACCATTCATTTTTTACGTTGGAAGGGATACGATACCGCCTGTTATTTATGCAGAAGAATTGAATAACAGTTTAGCAAATATGGCATCCTTCTCAATCACTGCATCGATTTCAGATAATGCCGGATTAGATTCTGCAAATCTCTTTATTTACTATCGTAAATCATCGATGCCGGTTGATTCTATTCAACTCAGGTTCGACCGGGAAAACAACCATTTTATGGGTGAAATACCAGGCAGCTTCTTATATGGCGATTCAATAAAATATTGGATAACCGCAAAAGATAAGGCAGATCCTGCCAACCAGACAAGACTGGATACGGTTAATTTTATCATTGGACTGGATGATTTTGAATCAGGTCTAGAACAATGGACTTTAAGTTCGGAAAATTGGGGCTTGGATCAATCGGAAGTTTTTTCAGGAAAGTATGCACTTTCACCTTCACCAGGCCAAAACTACTCCCAGAATCTAAATACTGTAATACAATCCAGGGATAGCCTCGATTTTGGCGGTCTCAATCAAGCAAGACTGTTATTTAATTCAAAGTATTCAATTGAAGCGGGAGATGCGGGATTCGTTGAAATGAAAGTAGGAGAGGGTGAGTGGCAAATTATAGCAGGGCCACTAAGCGGTTTGCAAGCACAATGGCAGCAAGTAAATATCGATTTGCTGCCATTTGTGGGAGAACCTGAATGCCGCCTGAGATTCCGTTTTTTCTCAGATGATCAAACGACGACTCTATTGCCTGGATGGTTTATTGATGATGTGCGAATTATACAGGATGATTATATCACCGAAATTTCCGAGGAATCGATTGTTAATTTCAGTCCACCGAATAAATTTCACATGTGGCCAATATTTCCAAATCCGGTTCGAGAAAGTGCAGTCATTCAACTTGAGATTCCAAAGCCTACTATCCTATCTGTTACAATATATAATCTGTTAGGACAAAGAGTTCGTGAAATCTTTTCCGGAGAAATAAATTCCGGACAAAAGAAGTTAACTTGGAGTAACATAGACGATTCGGGAAAGTTACTTCCAGCTGGTATATATTTTTTGGAAGTTAAAAGTGAATCCTACATAAAATCTCAAAAAGTAATTGTTCTCCATTAAATCTTCGATTTTGAGTTATTTGGTTAAATTATTGTAATATAAGAGGGTTAACTTGATAATTACTTAAGCTTATCATAAGTTTCAATAATCAATTCAGATCTATTCAATTGAAAGTAAAAATTACTTTCTGGAATCCCAACACAGCGGAGGGTTATTCAAATGAAAAATGTGCTTGTGGTTGAAGACGAAGATAGTTTGCGTCTTTTATATAAACAAGAACTGTCATTGAAAGGACTCAATGTCATAACCGTAGATACTGGAGAAGATGCTATCAACAAAGTCAAAACAACCGATATTGACCTCGTTGTTTTGGATATTCGCTTAAATGGGATGAATGGGCTTGAAGCACTGGAAGGAATGTTAGCCAAAAGGCGGGATCTGAAAGTTGTCATTAATACTGCTTATTCCAATTATAAGGACGATTTTAGCTCCTGGCTGGCTGATGCGTATTTAATTAAATCTTCCGATTTAAGTGAATTAAAAACTACTATTCATAATTTGATGAATTGACTTCACCAAAGTTGTAAGCACTAAAAACAATTCCTGCCCTTATTACTCAAAGTCTCATATTTGGGCAAGATGGTTCTTCCCTAATTCTTCTTGATTTTAACTTCTCTATCTTGTTATTTTATTTTACCTGTTTGTATGAAATTTAACTAAGGTTAATTTATTTTAATGAATGACTCCACGCCATTAATGAAACAATATTGGGCGATTAAAAACCAACATTCCGAGCAAATTTTATTTTTTCGGATGGGTGATTTTTACGAACTGTTTTTTGACGATGCAAAAATTGCCGCAAAAGAGCTGGGATTAACCTTAACTTCTAGGGGATATGGAACGACCGGTGACGTTCCATTGGCAGGATTTCCATACCACTCTTTGGATGGATATCTAACTAAAATGGTCAAGGCTGGTTACAAGGTGGCGATCTGCGATCAGGTTGAAGATCCGAAAAAAGCCAAAACGATCGTTAAACGTGAAGTTATAGACATCGTCACTCCTGGCACTATTCTTTCGGGGGATTTATTGGATAGCAAAAGTAATAACTTTTTAGTGGCTGTGTACTTTAAGAGCAATACCTGTGGGTTTACAAAAGTTGATCTTTCGACAGGCGAGTTTTCGATAATCGAATTTGATCGATCTGAAATCAAAGATTATTTATTGAATATCCAACCTGCGGAAGTATTGGTTTCTGTCGAGCAAGTCGATTATCTCACAACTCAAATGAATAATCAGGGTAGCTTTACGCTAACTAAACGAGACGAATGGTTGTTTTCCTATTCGTTTGCATATGAAACCTTGATAAACCATTTCAAAACGACGACCTTAAAAGGTTTTGGCTGTGAAGACCTCGACGCGGGAATATCTGCGGCTGGAGTTGTCTTACATTATTTGAAAGAAACCAAAAAGTCTGAACTCGATCATTTTAAGAAACTAAGTCGTGAGTTTCCAGAGAACCACATGGTCCTGGATTCTGCAACATTACGAAACCTCGAAATTCTTTCAACCTTTTCAGGTGACCATAAAGAGGGCAGTTTAATTTCAATTATTGACCAGACCATAACTTCAATGGGAGGTCGGTTAATACGCAAATGGACACAATATCCAATTCGTGATATTAATAAAATCAACCAACGCTTGGATGCTGTAACTGATTTTGTTCAACACTCAAGAATTCGTTCGGATTTGCGAGGCATCTTGAAATCAATAGGTGATCTGGAGCGTTTAATTTCCAAAATCTGTGTTCGTAGATGTAACGGTCGCGATTTGGTTGCTATAGAAAATTCACTCAAAAACATCCCAAATTTAATGGATACGTTGTCTGGATTGGAAAATGTCCTAATTCAAAAGCTAACCAATGAACTTAATGCTCTGGAGGAATTGGTTGTTGAGATAGGAAAAGCAATTGTTGATGAGCCACCAATTTCCATTTCCGAGGGACGCATAATTCGGGAGAAATATAACCAAAGACTGGATGAGTACCGAGAGCTGGCTTATTCAGGTAAAAAATGGATTGCGAATCTGCAAGCTCTGGAGCGCGAAAAAACCCGGATACCGTCCTTAAAAGTGGGTTACAATAAAGTATTTGGATATTACATTGAAGTGACTAAAACCCATCTTGAAAAAATACCGGAAACATTTATTCGAAAACAAACTCTGGTTAACGCTGAAAGGTATATTACTCCTGAATTGAAAGAATATGAAGAAAAAATTCTAAGCGCAGAAGATAAGATGGCCGAATTAGAATATGAGTTGTTTGAACATATTCGTTCCAAAGTTGCATTTAATGCGGCCGCAATTCAACAAAATGCACAAATTATTGCACAGCTAGATGTGCTTTCTTCATTTGCGGAATTGGCCGAATCTGAGAACTATGTTAAACCCATCGTCGATAATCAAAGCCAAATCGAAATCCACGAAGGCCGGCATCCGGTGATTGAAAAATTCTTAACTGTTGGTGATGAGTTTATTTCGAATGATACTTTAATCGATAATAAAAATGACCAGATATTGATCATCACTGGGCCAAATATGGCAGGTAAATCAACTTATATTCGTCAAGTCGGATTAATTACGCTACTTGCGCAGATGGGTAGTTTTGTTCCGGCTAAATCCGCTCAAATTGGGGTTGTAGATCGGATATTTACACGCGTGGGAGCTTCGGATAATTTATCCGGTGGTGAATCCACGTTTATGGTTGAGATGACGGAAATGGCCAATATTCTCAATAATGCAACAGATCGCAGCCTAATTTTATTGGATGAGATCGGCAGAGGTACATCCACTTTTGATGGATTATCGATTGCATGGTCTGTAGCGGAATATCTACACAATAATCCAAAGGTTTCGGCAAAAACATTGTTTGCAACTCATTACCATGAGTTGACCGAATTGGAATTAATTCTCAGCAGGGTTAAAAATTACAACATTGCCATCAAAGAATGGGGTGACCAGATCATTTTTTTACGTAAAATAGTACAAGGTGGCTGTGATCATAGCTATGGTATCCAGGTCGCTAGACTTGCGGGTTTGCCGGATGATGTGATCAACCGTGCTCGTGAAGTACTTGCCAATCTTGAAGCAGACGAGCTCACTCCCTCAAAAGCACCCAGGCTCGCTCGGCATAAATCTAACGCGAGTAACAACGGTAAATCTCAATTGGATTTGTTTAAATTAGAAGATTCAAAAATTCACAATGCCCTTTCCGGTGTGGATATAAATCAACTTACACCGCTTGAAGCATTGAATAAGTTGAACGAGCTAAAGAAATTAATGGATAATGAAGAAAAAGAATAAGGTGTATCTGTTATTATTGGAATCATTTTTTAAGATTAATGGTTTAATCTTTCGACAAAAGAATAATTTCATTGATATGAATCGAATCAAATATATTATCACTTCAATTGTCTTAATTTCTTCTTCTGTGATATTAGCTCAAACGCCCACAAAATATGCAGGTGAATTTATAAGCATTGGAGGTGGTTCACGGCCTTTGGGAATGGGCGGCGCCTTTGTGGCTATTGCTGATGAAAGTATTGCTTCATATTGGAATCCGGCTGGACTAATCCAACTGGATCATCCTGAAATTCATCTGATGTATGCAGAACGTTTCGGGGGAATAGTAAAATTCAATTTTATGTCCGCAGCCATGTCATTAAAAAATGAATCGGCAATAGCTGTTTCAATTATGCGCATTGGTGTGGATGATATCCCAATATCCGCTTTGCCCAATCCGGACTTGCCTGTCGGAGTATTGAATAAACCCTTCATAGATCACAAAGTTAACGATGTTGAATATATAGCTTATTTTTCCTATGCTAAACGATGGAAAGGTAATAGTTCAATAGGGACGAATGTTAAATTTATTCGCAAATCAATTGGTGAAAATACCGCCTGGGGAATTGGCTTTGATATAGGAATGTTGACATCAATTAAAGGAAACTTACAATTTGGAGTGAATCTCCAGGATATTACGACGACTTTAATCGCCTGGGATACTGGGACAAAAGAACTCATAGTTCCGAATGTAAAGTGGGGCTTTTCGTATCCAATTATATTCAATTCTCTGGAATTTCTGCCGGCGTTTGATATTGATACCAGGTTTGAGGGTAGAAAATTTGCCAGTCAATTGAATGCGGGAGGGATTAGTTTTGATTTTCATTTTGGCCTGGAAGCAGCTTATAAAAAACTTGTTTATTTGAGAACCGGTTCGGATATCGGGCAACTGGTTGCCGGCGCCGGTATTCAATTACCAAAACTTCGTTTTGATGCTGCATTTATGAATCACCAGGCATTAGGTGATACATATAGATTGTCAGTCACATTCCGATTTGAGAAGGACAAAAGCCAATAAAATCAGAAAGTCTATTGAATCGATTCAATTTGGGCCACCATTTAATATCCTTATCTCCCAACTTTAAAGGTAAAAATAATTGTTTCAATTGTTTATTTTTGATAACTTAAATGTTTCTCAATTAACTAACATTATTGAGTTTTTTTAAAGAAAAACCATAAGGATGAATAATGCTGCATAGTATGACCGGATTCGGTCGTGGAGAACATGTAAATGGAGAGATTCAGGCTACTGCTGAAGTTCGTTCGGTAAATAACCGTTTCCTCGACATTTCAATTCGTTTACCTCGTGAACTTTCCGATTTTGAACCTCAAGTGAAAGAGTTAATTCGAAGTAAAATTAATAGAGGAAAAATTAATGTATTTGTTTCTATTCAATCTCCACAATTGAATAATGGCAACATTAATTTAGACATTGATGCAGCAAAATCTTACAAGACGATGTTATCCAAATTAAATGAAGAATTAAAGATAGGTGGAGATATTCGCCTGGAACATCTCTTGAATTTTCCGGATATTTTTACAACTGAAAACGGTGGAGAGTTAGATGATCTCTTATGGAAGTGTGCTGAAGAAGCTATAGTTAAAGCAACTGCTGAAATGAACAAAATGCGTGCCCAGGAAGGGGAATTCCTCGCTGATGACCTGCTGCAAAGATTGGAGATTATTGAAAAATATCTCAAGGGAATTATGGCTTTTTCGAAAAAAAATGCACCTGAGCAACTAAAGGTTTTACAAAAGCGGCTTTCGGAATTATTGGATAACCCGGATTTAGATCGAACAAGATTGGAAACTGAAATCGCCCTCATTTCGGAACGCTTAGACGTAACGGAAGAATGTGTTCGATTTCAAAGCCATAATGCATTGTATAAAGAATTGATTTCTGGAAAACGTTTAGCAGGAAGAAGTTTAAATTTTTTGTTACAAGAAATGAATAGAGAGGCAAATACCATTGCCGCAAAAGCTAATCATGCTGAGATCTCTCACCGTGTGGTTTTTATCAAAGAAGAAGTCGAGAGACTTCGGGAACAAGTTCAGAATATAGAATAATTAATTAGGATTTTGATTAGAGAAAAGAGTATATGTCCAATAATTTAGGTTTTGGCAATGGTTTATTGGTTATAGTTTCTTCGCCGTCTGGTGGAGGTAAAACTTCCGTAATACATGAAGTGCGGCGACGAAACTCTAAATATGGCTATTCAATTTCAGCAACCACACGGCCTAGAAGGGAATCGGAAATAGATGGTTCTGATTACTATTTTATAACCGATAAACAATTTGACGAACATATTGAAAAGAAAAGTTTTGTCGAATGGGCTAATGTTCATGGATTTCGTTATGGCACTTTAAAAGAAACGATAGAAAAACAACTTAATGATGACAAAATCGTTTTGTTAGATATCGATGTAATTGGCGGTATGAATGTAAAAAAGCAATTTCCGGACAATTCATTTTTGATTTTTCTATATCCCCCATCGAAGCAAGAATTGGTACAACGCCTGGAAAAAAGAAATTCGGATTCAAAGGAAGATATTGAGAGAAGAATTGGCCGGTTGCCAATGGAAATGTCTCATGTTGATAAATATGATGTGAAAATTATTAATTACAAGTTTGATGAAACTGTTCAACTAGTTGAGCAGGAAATCAAGAAATATCAATCTAAATTGGAGGTTTAATTAATGGTCACGACGATTAAATTAGATGAATTAACAGCGAATACGATCACATTATACGAAGCGGTAATGGTAGTTGCAAAACGAGCACGACAAATAAATAATGAAGAGCGAGCTAAAATGGATCTTAATCTTGGTACGGATGAAGTTGAAGAGGAATTTGATGAGTTCCCATTGGAAATTCAAAGTCAAGTTTTTGATCGCAAAATTAAACCAACCAAACAAGCGATTAGGGAGTTAATTGAAGGAGAGATTAATATCACTCGTAGGGTTGATAAAGAAGAAGTTGAAGACGAAGAAGAAGAAAAGTAATTATTTTGAAAATGAGTGTATTAGCTAATAAAAAATTAATTATTGGCGTCACTGGTGGAATTGCAAGTTATAAAGTTTGTGATGTTATCCGGTCATTGAAAG
This sequence comes from candidate division KSB1 bacterium, assembly GCA_022566355.1. Taxonomy (NCBI): domain Bacteria; kingdom Pseudomonadati; species Candidatus Zhuqueibacterota bacterium. Next base: position 43,652 of record JADFJB010000010.1, on the reverse strand, counting down.
AGCTTGGCGCTGACGTCCAAGTTATTATGACTGAGAGTGCAAACAAATTTGTCACGCCACTCACTTTCGAATCTCTTTCATACAACCCTGTATTAACCGAGATGTTTGCTGAAGATGAAAGGGTTGCCACTCGTCACATTGATATTGCAAGGGATTGCGATGCGCTTTTAATATGTCCGGCGACAGCAAATATGATTGGTAACGTAACACATGGTATTGCAGATGATTTATTATCAACGATTATAATGGTTGCTGGTGCAAAAAAAACCATTTTAGCACCGGCAATGAATACAGACATGTGGAATAATCCAATTGTTCAAAAAAATGTAAGTACACTAAAGGATTTAGGTTACGAATTTATAGAGCCTGAAATTGGATTGTTAGCCTGTCGAACGGAAGGAATTGGGAAACTAGCAGCCAATGAGCGTATCGTCTCAAAGGTAAAAATAAAACTTCTGCAAACCGAGGAATTTAAAAATAAACATTTTCTTATCACTGCCGGTCCTACTCAAGAAGCTATTGATCCGGTACGATTTCTAACAAATAATTCATCTGGGAAAATGGGGTTTTCTCTTGCAGAAGCTGCATTAAGCGGGGGAGCGGAAGTCACTTTGGTTTCTGGTCCTACATCGCTGAATCCTCCTGAAGACGCCGTTTTTAAATCTATACAGACAGCCGAGGAAATGAAGATAATTATTAACGATATTTATCCTACCTCAGATGTTTTGATAATGTCGGCTGCTGTCTCGGATTATAGACCTGTTGCAATTAGCTCAACAAAAATAAAAAAGAATAATAAAACCCTAAACATAGATTTGGAAAAAACCACAGATATTCTGGCTGAACTTTCAACCAAAAAGAACAATTGCGTTTTTGTAGGTTTTGCTGTTGAAACTGACAATATAATTGCAAACGCAAACGAAAAAATGCGTAAGAAAAACTTGGATATTATAGTTGTAAATAATCCACTGGTTGAAGGTGCTGGATTTGCAACAGATACCAATGTGGTTACAATTCTGACTCAATCTGGCGATGAAATCAGTCTACCCAAAATGAATAAATTTGAAATTGCCTTACACATTCTGGATGAAGTAGCTATTTTATTGGGATTAAGACCATCTAAATTTAAATCCGCAATTCAAGTTTAAGTTTTTAAAATGTCAATATCACAAAAAAATATTAATGGGTTGTTCGTTCGCTATCTGGAACAACAGAAAGATATGTTCGGAGATGGTTTTATCATGTCTACTAAACAACTCAATGCGATCGAACAAGCAATGCAACCACAAAATAGTTCACCTTTCAGTGAAAGTAATTCAGGCAAAATAACCCTTGTAGATTTTTATCATCAAATAAAAGAATGCCAGAAATGTTCTTTGGGAAAGACGAGAAAAAATTTTGTGTTTGGCAGTGGAAATCCAAACGCAGATGCCATGTTTATTGGTGAAGCTCCTGGTGCGGATGAGGACAGTGTCGGCAAACCTTTTGTTGGCAAAGCCGGGCAGTTGCTCACCAAAATGTTGGCGGCAATAAATTTCAATCGGGAAGATGTTTTTATTGCCAATATCTTAAAATGTCGTCCCCCGAATAATCGAGATCCACTTCCGGAAGAAGTTAATGAGTGTGAACCCTATTTACATCGACAAATTGAGCTTATTCAACCCAAAGTTATGATGGTGTTAGGTAGAATTTCAGGTCAAACCTTACTCAGGACTTCAGATTCTTTACGCGATTTGAGGGGCAAACTAAATTATTATTGTGACATCCCGATGATCGTTACATTTCATCCTGCTGCTTTGCTGAGAAATCCAAATTGGAAATACAATGCCTGGGATGACTTAAAGTATTTTAGGAAAGTGTATGATGTGATTTTGGCAGGAGATGATCCAAAGGATGTAATTTTTGAATCGAATTATAAGTAACCGGAAGTAATATGGCAGAAAAAAAACAGAAGAAAATGGATTTCACGGAATCTCATGAACCCAGCGATCGTATTCCACCTCAATCCATTGAGGCTGAAATGTCTGTTTTGGGTTCTATGTTTTTGGATCGTGAAGCTACCGGCAAAGCAATTGAAATTTTGGATGAGTCTGCATTTTATAAAGATATTCATCGAATAATTTATTTAGCTGCAATAAGCTTGTATGAAAAAAGCGAGCCGGTTGACATCATCACACTTACTGAAGAACTTACACGGCAAAAACAGTTGGAACAAATTGGGGGAAGTTATTATCTAACAGAATTAGCAGAATCAGTTCCTTCTGCTGCGAATGTCGAATATCATGCTAAAATTGTTTTAGAGAAATCCTTACTGCGAAAATTAATAAATGTTGGGAATAATATTTCATTAGAAGGCTATAGTCCTGAGAAAGAAGTTTTTGATATAATCGATAAAGCAGAACAGGCGATATTTAGCCTTGCGGAAAAACGCCTACAAAAAGGATTTTTAGATATCAACCCAATTATGCATGAAACATTCGAGCAGATCGAAAAACTGCATAGCAAAGAAGGTGGTATATCCGGAGTGGCTTCTGGATTTAAGAAACTGGATGAGATGACTGCGGGATTTCACAATTCGGAATTTATTGTTATCGCAGGTCGACCTTCAATGGGAAAAACAGCTTTAGCCCTTAATATTGCCCGTAATGCAGCATTAGACAACGATGTTTGTATAGGAATACTAAGCCTTGAAATGGCAAATTATCAGCTGGGTATGAGATTATTGTGCTCTGAGGCAAGAGTGAATGCACATAGTTTACGAACAGGAAAATTGTCAAAAAATGATTGGCCAAAATTGAGCGAAGCGGTTGGCAAATTATCTGCATCAAAGATTTTTATTGATGATTCTCCGAACTTGGGAATTCTTGAGATTCGCGCCAAGGCAAGGAGATTAAAAGTTGAGAAAAATCTAGGATTATTAATTATTGATTACTTGCAGCTTGTACAGGGACCCTCTTCAGAAGGCCGACAGCAAGAGATTTCAGCGATTTCACGGTCGTTAAAAGCCTTGGCCAAGGAATTGGATATTCCTGTAATAGCATTGTCACAGCTTTCACGTGCAGTTGAGCAAAGAGGGGGCGATAAACGCCCTGTACTTTCTGATCTTCGAGAATCCGGTGCTATTGAACAAGATGCCGATCTGGTCTTATTCATTTATCGTCCTGAAGTCTATAAGGACATATATGATGATGAAGGAAATTCACTTGAGGGAATTGCAGAAATCATCATCGGAAAACAGAGAAACGGACCTATAGGAACGGTCAAGCTTGCATTTATAGAGGATTATTCCAAATTTGAAAATTTGGATACGTATCATGATTTTGATATGACAGGTTAAAAAAAATAAATGTATTTGTATAGTTTAATTTATGCCTGAGACTAAACGAAAAAAATTCCAGGAATACCTTGAAGAAATAAAAGGCTTGGTTGGTAATAATATCACCAACCAGGATTTGCTAATGATCGATAAGGCATTCCATTTTGCCAGGAAGGCACATAAAGATCAGTTGCGACTCTCAGGTGATCCTTATTTTATTCATGTTCTTGAGGTTGGTAAGATCCTAGCAGAAATGGAAATGGACCCTGTAACCATTATTGCCGGTCTTTTACACGATGTCGTAGAAGATACCGGGATCACGACAAAGGAAGTTGAAGAAGAGTTTACATCTCAAATTGCCCAGTTAGTAGATGGGGTTACAAAAATCAGCGAATTGCATTTCAACAGTCTTGAAGATAAACAGGCTGAGAATTTTCGCAAAATGATATTTTCAATGATTCAGGATATTCGGGTCATCATGATAAAATTTGCTGACAGACTCCATAATATGCGCACCATCGAGCATATGCCAAAAATCAAACAAAAGCGAATCGCAATCGAAACGCGAGAAATTTATGCACCGTTGGCTCATCGATTGGGAATTGCACGAATTAAGTGGGAACTTGAAGATTTGGCTTTCAAGGTGCTTAATCCAAAAGCATATGATGATATTTCTCTTAAAATTAATGCCAAACGCAGGGAAAGAGAAGTTTACATCAAACAGATGACGGAACCGATCAAGAAAGAGTTAAAGAAGGTAAAGATCAAAGCTGATATTTCCGGCAGAGCCAAGCATTTGTTAAGTATCTATCGTAAAATAGAGATTCGCAATAAGCCATTTGAAGAGATATATGATCTTTTTGCCTTGCGAATTATCTTGAAAAAAGTTGATGACTGCTACTTTGCACTTGGAATAATCCATACTCTTTATACTCCGGTTCATGCCCGTTTTAAAGATTATATAGCAACTCCTAAATCCAACATGTACCAATCCATTCATACGACAGTTATAGGTCCGGAAGGAAGAATGGTGGAAATTCAAATTCGAACTGAAGAAATGCACAAAACATCAGAAGCCGGAATTGCTGCTCATTGGAAGTATAAAGAGGGTGTCGTTAAGGAAGATGAATTCGATAAGCAATTAATGTGGCTTCACCAAGTATTGGATTGGCAACGAGATGAGGGCGATCCTAAAGAATTCATGGAAGACTTAAAAGTTTCCCTTTTTCATGATGAAATTTTTGTATTTTCTCCAAAAGGAGATCTTTATAAGCTACCCCAAAATTCAACACCTGTAGATTTTGCTTTTACAGTTCATACGGACATTGGTATGAATTGTATTGGGGCTAAAGTTAACGGTCGGATTCTACCGCTAAACAACAGCCTCCGAAGTGGGGATTCCATTGAAATTATTACTTCAAAAAAACAATTACCAAATCCCGATTGGCTAAAGTTTGTAAAAACATCGAAAGCCCGAGGTAGAATAAAAAAATGGATGAAAGATTCCCTGTTAGAAGAAAGTATAAAACTTGGTAAAGAGCTTCTTGATCGAAATATAAAGAAATACAGCCTTAAAGTAAATGAAGAATTGCTGACAGATGTTGCTCAAAGTAAGGGTTTCTCAAAAATTGAATATCTTTATGCTGGACTGGGAAAAGGTGATACATCACTGCAGGGTGTTTTGGAAAAATTAGGAAAAAATAATTCCACTGATGTGAAGTCAGGTTCATTCCTCAAGAAATTTATCTCACGGTCCACCAAACAATCGGTAGTGCGAGTACAGGGATTGGATAATTTATTGATTTCCTTTGCAAAATGTTGTCAACCTGTTCCGGGGGACAATATTCTAGGTTTTATCACAAGAGGCCGGGGTATTGTGATTCACAGGTCTGATTGTGCCAATCTACTGGACTTATTTGATGATTCTGAAAGAAAAATTGAAGTGAAGTGGGATGTCGAAAATGATCAAAGATTTGTAGTCCGTTTAAATTTAGTAGGTGAAGATAGGAAGAGATTTTTAAGAGATGTTTCCGAAGCAATTGCGAGCTCGGATACAAACATTTTAAGTATGGATTTGACAACAGAAGATTCTTTTGTTAATGGTAGATTTATGGTAGAAGTCCGCAATCTTCAACATTTGACAAGAGTGATCAATAAAATTGACAAAGTCAAAGGTGTGATCCGAATCGAGAGATTAGATGGCGTGCAACATAACGTAGAATCAGAAGAGCAGCCATTGGTTATTTCAAATCTTAACCAAAGCAGAAATTAATTATAATGATCAGCAGAAACATAAAGCGAATATTAGCATTAGATTTTGGCAAGAAAAGAGTAGGAGTTGCTATCAGTGATCCGCTCAATATTACCGCACAACCATTGTCAACGATTGTTTACAAAAATGATATGGATTTATGGGTGAACTTAGATAAAGTCCAACAATCATTTAAAATATCTCATATTGTTTTAGGAAAACCGCTTAATATGGATGGCAGTAAAAGTGACTTTTGTAAAGAAGTTGAATCCTTTGGCAAACAACTAAAGAAGCGTTACTCGGTCCAGGTTGATTATTGGGATGAAAGATTGTCATCCCGGGTAGCAGAAAATACCCTTAAATTCAGTGGGAAAAGTCCAAGCCGGAATAAATCTACAGTAGATAAAATAGCGGCAATTTGGTTTTTACAAGGCTACATGGATCGATTGAATTCGAACTAGTTGATTGTACATATAATAAATTATTTAGTCATAGAGATTTGGTATTGAAAGTATCGGCTGACCCTAACGATGACAGTTAAACGGCCATCTCCAATGTGGATCCGTTTATATTTATGCCTTTTATTTGCGTTATCCTTAGGCCTTGCGTTTCCACCATTACAACTTGGATTCTTTGCTTATTGGGCATTTATTCCTCTATTTTATTTATTTGAATCTTGTTCATCTAAACAAGCATTGATATGGGGGTATTTAGCCGGTTTCATTTGGAACTTATTTGTCCTCTATTGGATTTATGTTGCGACTATTGTAGGACTTATTGGTGTGCTTCTTGTCTTGCCGTTATTCGTGATGATCTACGGTTGGTTTCATGTAATACTAAGAGAAAAACTTGGCCGTAAATCTATTTTTTTTATGCCGGCTATTTGGGTGGCTATCGAGTACTTCAGATCGCTAGGTTCCCTCGGTTTTCCGTGGACTGCCTTAGCCTACACCCAAACATTTTACACCGACTTAATTCAACATGCTGCATTATTTGGGGTGTTCGGTGTCTCTTTCTGGGTGTTGTGGATTAATATTATTTTGTTTATACTGATGAAGGAAAGACCACCCATCAAGAAAGCCTTCGCTCTGATCGGAGTATTGATTGGGTTATTCTTAATTCCGTATGTGTATGGTAAATTAACCATTCCAAAATCCGAAAATTTTGAAAACAACTTTCGAGTAGCATTGATTCAAGGTAATATCGATCCTTACTTAAAATGGAGTGAAGGTTTTGTTGATAGTAATATTGCGATCTATGATAGCTTGACAAATGCCGTATATTCGGAAGATGTGGATTTGGTTGTTTGGCCGGAAACTGCAACAGCCGTATTTGTGAGGAATAAACCGAAAGTATTAAAAAAACTTTACGAGTTGACAAACCGATTAAATGTGCCGATTTTGACAGGATCACCTGATTTTAGATACTTAGGTAACGGAAATTACGAAACCTATAATAGTGTTGTGCTGTTTCAACCAGGTGATGAAGAATTCCAAACATATAATAAAATGATACTGGTTCCTTTTGGTGAGAGGGTTCCCCTGGAGGATACATTTGAATTTTTAAATGAATTTTTAGAGAAGTTCAATATGGGTGCAGGAGACTTTACACCTGGCAAAAAATTGGATGTAATTAATGTTAATTTCAACCAAACAATAATGAAAATCGGCTGTCTCATCTGTTATGAATCTGTATTTCCCGGACATGTTAGAAAATTGGTAAAAATGGGCGCCCAACTATTAGTGATTGTTACAAATGACGGGTGGTATGGAAATTCCAGCGGCCCCTACCAACATGCACAAATTGCAGTTTTTCGTGCGATTGAGAACAGAACAAGTATCGCAAGATGCGCAAATACCGGTATTTCTTCTTTTATTGATCCTTATGGCAGAATTCTTGAAAAAAGTAAATATAATGAAATTTATTACTCAGCGATAGATTTGCCATTGCGCAATGAGTTTACAATTTATACCATCTATGGTGACTTTTTTGCGCTGCTAATGGTAGGAGTTAGTGGAGTGGCCACAGTTTTGGCATTTACCAGAAGAGGGATTTTTGTCTAAGATATTGATCATCATTTTTCTTACATTAGTTTGTACAACCGATATCGCAGCCCAAACAAAGGATTATTATTTTACGGTAAATTATGCGAAAGCCCGGCCTTTGGCAATGGGGGGTGCTTATATGGCCGTAGAAGGTGGATTGGCAACCATTTTCTTTAATCCTGCGTCATTCAGGCTATCAAGTGATAAACAGGGCATTCGAATTACCAGCTTTTTTAATCCTTTTGCAAGCGCCAGTCTATATTCTTATTATAAACGTGATTTAAAAAAGGGTATAAGCAATTCGGAATGGCGGAATATCGTTAAACTATTGCCAAGAGCTTTGGTTGTTTCAAGTTCAAATTGGGAATTTGTTATTTTAGGACATGAAGAATTAGAAACCCGAAGAGATATTCACAAGAACCAAAGATTTTTTGAAGCAGATAGTTTATTTATTTATTCTCTGCATTCCACACTCTTAAAAATTCGACTGGCAAATCAGGTATTTATAGGAGGCACATTGAGCTACTTCAATTCCCCCCAATCTTTAAGTTTCAATGAGCATGTCGGATTTAGCTATGGTATTTATTTACTTCCCTCCACCAAGCTTGGGGTTGGTGTTGTTTTTACGGATGTCCCGAATGATTTCAAAAATGTCTTCCTGGATTATAATCGTATTGAAGATGGAAGTGTAAATGTGGGAATTAGTTATAAACCAAATCCAAATAACAATATATCAATCGACGTACGGAATATTTCCGAAGAGGATAAACTGACTACAAGGGAGTGGCATTTTGGAGTTGAGCAAAGTTTTTGGGATCATATCGCCTTAAGGTCCGGGTATTTTCGTTCTCCAAAAGATAAAATAAATTATTTTTCATTTGGAGTTGGACTGTTAAATCTCAATTTCAGCAAGTATGGGGTAAAGAAATTTATAAATCCTCTAATGGCTTTAAATTATTCTATTTTGTTTGAAAATAATGGGGGAACGACAAACAGGTCTCATTTTTTATCGTTTAATTTGGGATTTTAAATGCGAATTCTTCTAGGTATATTAATCAATCTCATTTGTATCCATCTAGCTTCAACTGTAGCTAATACTAAAATCATGCAGGCTCAGGTCCCCCTTAACAATCAACAGTGGTTGGAAAATATTTTGGATTCGATTTTAACTAAAATGATAGATCACAACGTCTTAAAAGATGGAGAAGTTATTCAAATTGAAGTGATATCAATAGATTCAAGTTTTAATAATTACCAAAGAACTTTTTTAAGGCAAAAACTTCTATTCGGACTTAATGCTATATTATCGACGGAAAATTCAAAGGAATATATAGCGGATAAAAAATTGCTACTTAGATGGATAAAGTGGGATATTAATTATACGTTAACAAAAAAATATTTTTGGCAGAAGTCACAATATCTACGAAACTTAACTGCAGACTTTTTCGTTGAAATTGAGGATTTGAAATCAAAAGCTATCATCTTTGTTGAAAGGTTTAGATTTGATAAAAATGATACAATTAGTAAAAGTAAATTGAAAAGTATTCGAAATATTAATTTGCCATTTGCAATGGGTAATTTCACGGAAAAAAAAGGGATTATGGCTGGCTTGGTGGAACCATTATTTTTATTTGCGATTTCAGGAACTGTCGTTTATCTTTTTTACTCAATACGATCGCAATAATGAGCAGGCATATCAAGAAGGGAAATATATAAATAGTATGAAGTGTGGTTTAAGAAAGATGATTAAGTTTGTAATACTATTGATTTTGCTGACTAGTATAGCTTGCTCGTCTCATAAGTTTGCTTCTAATATGGCAATGGATGAGAGGTTTGAAGTAGCAATGAAATTATTAGAAAAGGGAGATTATTTGGGGGCGAAAACACAGTTTACCATTTTGGTGCTCAATTACCCGGGAACACAAATAGCAGATAAAGCGCAATTCTATTTAGCTGAAAGCCATTTTGGTCTGAAAGAGTATATTATTGCTGCTTCAGAATATGAGAAATTAGGTCGCAATTATCCGCAAAGTGATTTAGTCGATGACGCACAATATAAAATCGGATTGAGTTATTATAAGCTTTCTCCGGGATATGCTTTAGACCAAAATTATACAATACAGGCAGTCAAAGAATTCCAAACATTTCTGGAAGAATTTCCTACCAGTGATATCCGTCCGAAAGTTGAAGAGTTACTTACAACCTCGCGCAATAAATTGGCAAAAAAAGAATTTAAAGCTGCAAATCTGTATCGAAAAATGGGTCATTATAATGCGGCGATTATTTATTTCAATGAGTTCCTTAAGGTTTATTATGATACGGATTTTGCCGAAGAAGCGCTATTCAGAAAAGGCGAGAGTTTAAATAAGGTTGAGAATTGGGAAGAGGCGCAAAAAACTTTCGAAGAGTTTGTTAAGAAATATCCGGATAGCAAATATATCCCATTGGCTTATGATTCTCTAAATTTATTAAAGAGTAAAATTCCTACTAATGGCGGAAAATAAAAGCCATTTCTCTAGCTACCAATACTTATCATCCTTACCAAGCAATTTAATCAATGAAATATGGTTATTTTGGTGGAACGTTTGATCCAATCCACTTTGCGCATTTGTTGATTGCAGAGACAATTAAAGATTTATTACTGCTAGAAAAAGTGTGCTTTATCCCTGCTGGAAATCCACCTCATAAAGGAAACCAACAGATCACTTCCACAAACCATCGATTAGAGATGTTAAGCCTTGCAATACAAGATAATCCAAAATTTGAACTCTCTGAGATTGAAATAAAACAAAAAGAAAAATCCTATTCAGTTAATACCTTACGATTTCTAAATCAAAATATGAAAACGAAAAACATATTTTGGATTATCGGTTCCGATAACCTTCACATGATGCACACCTGGCGAGAGCCGGAAGAGATTTTCAAACTGTCCCAAGTCGTAGTGTACGAGCGAACAAATTATCCATTAGCTGATGCGCGTTCAGAGTATCGCGATCGTTCAATTATTTTAAACACACCAATCATCGATATCTCCGCTTCGGAAATTCGAAAAAAGGTTAATCGAAACCAATCTATCAGATATCTCGTTCCCAAAGATGTAGAAGTATACATTGAAAAAAATGAGCTTTATAAAAGCCAATAATTATTTTCCAGGTTTATTATAAATCAGGGGTTGTTTCTTTTGGAAAGATTCTGTTTATTTTTTTATGCTGTTTATTCATTTCAGAATTTTGATACTCAAAGCAATTTAATAAAATGAATGCACAATTGATTTCTTTTTCAAAATACTCTGCAACTGGGAATGATTTTATTATAATAGACGATCGCCTTTTGCAATTCCCGATCTCAAATAATCAATATATTAAAAAGCTTTGTACACGCAGATCTGGAATAGGTGCAGATGGATTGATCTTACTTCATAAAAGTGACAAATCAGATTTCAAAATGAGGTATTTTAATGCAGATGGAATCGAATCCGAGATGTGCGGTAACGGATCCAGGAGTATTGTGGCTTTCGCCAGGGAATTGGGAATCATTGAAAAGAGTACAAATTTCGACTCAATGCTTAGTTGCCATGAGGGGAAAATCGTTGGAAGCAATATCAGCGTTAAAATGAATGTACCCCAAAATCTTCTCTTAAACGAACCAATGATTCTGAATTTGGATTTTGAAGTTGGCGGTTATGTGGAAATTGGAGTGCCGCACTATATTCTTTATAGTCCAGAAATTACTTCTCTGGATGTTCAACGATTGGGTGAAAAAATAGCTCATAATGACCATTTTTCTAAAGGTACAAATGTAAATTTTGTTCAGTTAAAATCAAACAGTGAAATCGATTTAAGAACCTATGAACGAGGTGTAGAAGCCGAGACTCTAGCCTGTGGCACGGGTGCAACGGCTAGTGTTTTAATCACAGCAAAAATCCATCATTTAAAATCTCCCGTAAAAGTGAATGTCTTAGGAGGTTCATTAAATATAAATTTCGATGAGGGAATGACTGAATTTTGGCTAACCGGCACAGTTAATGAGATTTACCGTGGAGAAATTCAATTAAATCCATAACCTTAAAATTTGGGAGAAAGAGATGAGACGATATTTTGGCGTAGTATGTTTAGTCGTTAGTTTGATTTTACAATTTGGTTGTGGAAATAATGATCAAACAGAATCATCATTCAAAAAGATTGTAATTTCTTCAGTAGATGCACCTGCAGCGATTGGCCCGTATAGCCAGGCAATCCTTATTGGAAATACGCTTTATTGTTCTGGGCAAATTGCATTTGATGTGAAAACGGGTGAATTAATTCAGGATAACATCGAAGCAGAAACAAAGCAGGTATTAAGCAATTTAGGCGCTGTTTTAAAAGCTGCCGAAATGGATTACGATGATGTTGTAAAGGCAACGGTCTTCTTACAGGATTTGACTGATTACAATGCAGTTAACAGTGTTTATGCAGAATTTTTTGGTGATAAACCTCCGGCTAGAGAAGCGGTGGAAGTTGCAAGGTTGCCAAGAGATGCAAATGTTGAAATATCGTTGATTGCAGTAAAAAATATAAACTGATTTAGATAAAAAGAATCGAATAAAAAAGGCCCTTCATCAAAAAGGGCCTTTTTTGCTTTCAGCGAAAAGAGAGACAATCAAGTTCCCTCAATTTCATTCGGATACTAGTAAGATAAACTAATTCCTAAATTGAAATACCTTTGCAATCCGAAGAAAATTTCAGCATCATCCGCATCATGATCTCCATCGAAGCCATTGAAAGAACTATTGTCTAAAGCATCCTGGATGTACATTTTGTCGAATAAGTTGAAAATGTTCAAGTTAATCAGCGGTTTAATTCCACCGAAGCTGAACGGTAATTTGTATGAAGCATGGAGATCGACAACTGTGGCATTAGGAACCTTCCAGCTTTGAATTCCACGTTCATCAATATTTGTTCGATCGAAAGGATTCCAATTGGCATAGAAATCTCTGTAATTTCTTACAGTCAAACCAGTCTGAAATCCGGTATTTGTCATAATTGTAGCGCCGAGCACAATTTGTGTTTGGGGTGCATCACCAACCTTTAGATCGTTAACGTAGTAGTTAAAATTCTGGCTGGTTGGTCCGGATGGATCGCTAAAATCTTTATATTCACCGGAAGCGTCACCTGTATGCTTCCAATCGCCTAATGAAATTGCAGCGTCCAATCGGATATTTCGATTTGCTCGAAAACTTGATTCGATTTCAATTCCCTGGTGTAGAATATCCATACCGGTTAAGAAAATAAGAGCTTCAGAGCCATCAGCATTTGTAATACCTAGAGAATTGGACCTGTCTTTCCATGCGGTATGATAAGCGCTGAGTTTTGTGCTTAGTTTTCCTTCTAATAATCGGAAATTCACACCTGCTTCAAAGGAATCGAATTTCTCATTCTTTGGATCTTCGGCTTTAGTCCCAGCCGCATCACTGATCACATTATCGAAGATAGGCACTTTTTCAACATGGCCAAGGTTACCATAAATTTGAACAACATTAGATAAACGATAACTTATTCCACCCTTAAATTGGTATGCGCTAATATTGTCAGATTCTAAGACTAATTCGTTTCCGCCAACATTTGTGAAATGGTCGGTAAATTTATATTTAATCGTAGACCATCCAGCCATACCGTATGCACTAATTTTGTCAAAGCTGTATTCGGCCTGACCAAAGAAGCCCAACCAGTTAACATTATTGGTATTGTTATAGGCCACCTTATCACCGAGGCCTCTTTTCTGCTGTGCTTCTGTCGTCCAAAAATCTGAAGCTGTGGAACGGAAAAAATCTCCGCCAAGCAGATCACGAACTTCACGATAATGCTCGATCTCGGCAGTTCTCCAGTCGATACCACCAGTAACTTTGACAGCGTCCGAAAGATCATATTCCAATTTAGTGATGTTGCCAATTGTCCATTGGTTATTACGGCTATTTCGTAAGATGGCCAAGGATTCACCAGCTATTTTATCGCCGCCTTTTCGATCTAAAGTACCCCGGTTCATAGCTATATTTGCATCCCAGTCGGCAAATCGAGAAGGGCCGGAAAAGTCCCAAATAAATGCGCTTGAACCACTGGCAGTTCTATTGTTTAGAGTACCTGTACCACCACCTTTACCACCGGAATAATAAGTAATGGAGTAAAGCCCTAAATTGTCAGTAAGTCTTGAAAACCAATTTAAATTTATCTGTGGTTTATGGAAGAAGTTTTCTCTTTCGTTAAGAAAATTGGGATTGAAACGATCATGAGTGGTGCTTCCGTTCCAAGCTTGTTTCCCGGTATACGAAGAGCTTACCGGGCCCCAAGTTTCATTGTATTTACGGCCGGCTTCAGGAAACTTATCCAACGCGGCTGGATCGTAATCGTCTAAGCCTCTGGCATAACTATGGCTATAAGCGCCAATATTTTGAGCATATAGATTTTGGCCATGACGTTGGGGCGCTCCAATGGCATACAATTCCAACCTGTTATTTGTATTAACCTGGTAAGACGCCGCTAAATAGTAAGCCCAGGCATCGGTCCAGGTTTTGTCATTAATGCCATCACCGGTTTTGCGAACCACGGCAGCGGAAATAGCATATTTATTGTCCATTAATCCACTGTTAAATACTAGAGTAGTTTTAGTAAATCGATCATCATGCATATTAAATGTATTGCCAATTTCTTGCTTGATGGTAACTCCTCGTTCTAAAGCAGTCGGGTCAGTTAGGATATTCAAGGTGCCGCCTATCGAGGGTACGGCAAGATTATTCGCACTAAGGCCGCGTTGCACTTGAATAGAGGATGTGACATCCGCAATGCCATCCCAGTTAGACCAATAGAGCCAGCCATTTTCCATATCATTTGTCGGCACGCCGTTTATCAGGATGGCCACATTACGTTGGTTAAAACCTCTGACATTGATACGAGCATCACCGGCGCCGCCACCTGTTGCGGTTGCATAGACGCTTGGGGTGGTGTTTAACACCAATGGGATATCTCTGGAACCCAGATATTCTGCAATATGCGCTTTACTAACATCCGTAAAAGCAACTGGTGTCTCCCGTTCACGTGCTCGGTTTGAGGTAATCTGAATCGTCTTACCGGAAAGTATGGCTTCAGTCATGGCAAAATCTGCTGTAACCGTGGCGCCTTCCATAACGGCAACCATTTTTTCAGTTAAGCCATAACCAATAAAAGAAACTCTAACCGTATAATTTCCAGGCTTTAAACCGGTGATCGTAAAAATACCATCTTGATTTGTGATAGTACCTTTTGAAGTACCTTTTATTACTACGTTGGCTCCTGGCAGGGGATCCCCTGTTGTAGCGTCTGTTACTTTTCCTTTAATGGTTGCATCAGCAGCAAACAACGCCACAGGACACAAAACAATCAAAAGAAAAATAAGTAAAATTTTATATTGTTTGTTCATTTTACTTTACTCCTATTTATTATTTAATCCTTGCTATTCATATTGGATTAAGCAAATATACAACTAATGTAAAATTACATTTATGTTTAATAAACATAAAAAAGGAGAGTTTATACACTCCTAATGATTTGATGATATATGACAAAGAACATACTTAATTTGGTTATGAATAAAGCAAGAATATTACTTTGTTTATTGTTGCATTTAATTTGATTTATGAGTGTAAATTGTACTTGAAATAATTACTATTTGCTATGAGTAGCCGTGGAAATAAAATTAGGTATAGGTAAAATCGCTTATAATTTGGATCATTAAATTAAAGTATTTCCTATTAAAAAAAGGTTTATTTAATATTCCATTTATTGTTACTATTAAATTAAGTTATTGACAATATTTATTCGAATAAATGATCCCCTTGGTGATTTAAAACAAAAAAAAGGAGCGCAATGGCTCATCCAAACAAGGAACATGAATACTATATGTTGTTACTTTACTCATCGTATCCACTATTTATGCCTTCCAAAGATTTTTAGAGTATACATAATAATTAATAATAAATCAAGACTTTTAATCTATTATTAGCACAAAAATAAATTTTAGAATTTTGGTTGATTGTTAAGGTTGCAAAGTGTTACATCAGGAACAATTCTTACCGAAATACAAAAAAATTTAGGATAACATTACTTGATTAAGGGAGGAATAGCCAAAAAAAATTGATGATATTGTTATCAGCCCCCTTTTGAAGATTTTATTGAATGATTCCACAATTTTGTAGTAATAATTTTTATTGCTGAACACAACCGAAGCTTTACGTAAAACTCTATTTTCTCAAAGAAAATATCACTTCAATTAAGCTGGTCAATAAAGCCAGATCTGTTGTGATTTCTAATTTATTGCCAGCATTTTCCTTTTCTTCAAAAAACAATTTATATTCAACCGGTATAGATATACCTCGCCTGAAACATGCTGACCATTTTTTTCATTCCATCCCATTTTATGGAATAATTCTCAAACAACTCATTTTGTTTATTAGTAGTTAGTTTAGTAGTAATTCTTATTTGTTGTACCATGTATTGTATATTTTAAGAACAACGCGATGGTTTTTTTTAATGAGTAGTGGGAATCAGGCCGAATATAAAAGGCAGAAAAGTTTTCGTTTCATTTAACTCAATAAACGATGCAATTTACCATTGAAGTATTGGTTCCTCAATTTAATTAGATTGCTAAACTATTTTGAAATAAATTAATGGCACTGTATTTTAATTTCGTTATTGGGATTTGATTATTTAGATATAATGTTTGCCGAACCACAGATTCAACAAATATCATTTAACTTGAACGAAGACCCAGTTTCCGTTGAAGCTGATCTTAATGTCTCTTTGCTTGAAATCCTCCGGAACCAGTTTAATATTACCTCTCCCAAAAATGGTTGCAGCCCTTTGGGCCAATGTGGCTGTTGCGTGGTTCTCATTGATGGAAAAGCAATGGTCGCCTGTGTTGTGCCCATCAGTAAGGTTGCTGGAAAATCTGTCATTACACTTGAGGGATTTTCAGAAGAAAAACGAGAAGTTTGGAGTCATGCGTTTATGGCGAAGGCGGGTTTGCAGTGTGGTTTTTGCATTCCGGGGATCGTTGTAAGAGGGGAGTCCTTGTTATCTCAGAATCCTAATCCATCGCGAGAAGAAATAGCTAAGTCATTGAACCAGCATATCTGCCGATGTACTGGATTCGTCAAGATTATCGATGCCATCGAGACTGCAGGCAAAATGTTCCTGGGCGAAGCTCGTCCCGAACTCGATTATTCCGGCAAAGTTGGTTCCTCATTACCTCGCGTTTCAGCCGTCGAGTTAACGTTAGGAGATCGACTTTATATCGATGATATGAACGTTGAAGGTATGCTGTATGGAGCGCTATTATTTTCTCCCAGCCCCCGTGGTCTCTTGAAAAAGATCCATACAACCCGAGCTGAAAATCTACCAGGTGTTCATGCGGTGATCACTGCTAAAGACATACCAGGGGAGCGATACCAGGGTTTGATTACCAAAGATTGGCCGCAATTTGTTGCCGAAGGAGAAGAAACCCGTTGCGTGGGAGATATATTAGCAGCGGTTGCTGCAGAATCGGAAGCGATTGCTCGTGCTGCAGTTGCAGAGATCCAACTTGAATACAAAGAATTGCAACCCATCACAAATCCACATGACGCACTTAAGAAAGATGCATATCAAATCCATCCCGATGGGAATTTATTATCTAAATCTGTATTAAAGCGAGGCGATGCGGAAAAGGCTTTTGCAAATTCTGCACATGTGGTCAGCCATACTTTCCAAACCCAGATGATCGAGCATGCATTTCTTGAGCCGGAAAGTTGCCTGGCGATCCCTGAAAATGGCGCAGTGAATTTCTATAGCCAGGGCCAGGGAATTTTCGACGATCGTGCTCAAGTTGCTTCTATTCTTGGGCTAACAGAAGATCAGGTACAGGTTACACTTGTTCCCAATGGTGGCGCTTTTGGCGGTAAGGAAGATTTATCCATCCAAGGGCAAACAGCCGTACTGGCAATGGTTACAAATCGTCCTGTTAAAACAACCTTATCCAGAATGGAAAGTATTCGATTCCATCCCAAACGGCATCCTATAGAAATGGAATATAAAGTCGGCTGTGATGAAGATGGCCATATTACGGCTGTTTTCGCAAGAATGATCGGCGATAAAGGCGCTTATGCATCGGTTGGTGCCAAGGTGTTAGAGCGTGCGGCCGGCCATGGCTGCGGCCCTTATAAAGTTCCCAATGTTGATATTGAGTCACTTGCGGTCTATACAAATAATCCACCATGCGGCGCCATGCGAGGATTCGGCGCCAATCAAGCTGCATTTGGTATTGAAAGCATGTTGGATATTTTGGCGGAAAAGCTTGGTATCGATGGTTGGGAAATACGCTGGCGCAATGTTCTGGATGTAGGAGATATGTTTAGCACTGGGCAAGTATTAAAAAAATCAGTGGGAATGAAGAAAACGTTATTGGCTGTAAAGGATCAGTATCGTAATGCAAAATACGCTGGGATTGCATGCGGCATCAAAAATGTTGGTATTGGAAATGGCATGCCTGAAAGTGGTCAGGCACATATTGTCATTGAAGAGGATGAATCTATCACCATTTACTCTGGCTTTACTGAAATGGGTCAAGGTTTGTTGACGATTATGGTGCAAGTACTGTGTGAAGTAACCGGCATCGATCCACGTAAAGTAAGAGTGAAAATTGATACTTCAAAACCTGTTCCCTGCGGAATGACCACCGCTTCTCGAGGGAGCTTGTTGGCGGGTAATGCGGTTAAAATGGCTGCTGAAAAATTACGAAAAGATATGGAAACTGCTAATCTAAAGGAACTGGTTGGCAGGGAATATATCGGCGAAGTAGTCGATGATAAAACCACTAAAATAGATGACATGTCGCAAGAACAACGAACGCATATTACCTATGGATTTGCCACCCAGGTTGTAATATTGGATGATGATGGTAAACTTCAGAAAGTCATTGCCGCTCATGATGTAGGAAAAGCCTTAAATCCGCAACTACTTGAAGGCCAAATTGAAGGTTCTATCCATATGGGCCTGGGATATGCCTTAACCGAGGAACTTCGATTAGAAAATGGTGCTCCGCAAAAGTATGATTTACGTTCGCTACATATTTTGCGGGCGAAGGATATGCCAGAGGTCGAAGTGATCGTTATCGAAGAACACGAGCCGGAAGGACCTTTTGGCGCGAAAGGAGTAGGGGAGATCGGCCTGGTGCCAACCGCACCTGCCGTTGCAGCAGCACTTCATAAATTTGACGGCATTCGCCGGTTTTCATTGCCAATGAAGGATTCGCCTGCTGCAAGAGCGATCATTGGCAATCGAAAAATCGCGTAATGGCTATTTTAACAATCTTAGATAATTATTAACGAAGAAAACAAAGTTTTTCTTTAGACTTTTATTAGTGTCCTTTATGTTCTTCGTATTTGAATAAGATGTACGGATTAAATTAGAAACGGAGAAGATATGTCTGGAGATTGGTCACGAAATCAGAAAATAGCAAATAATATATTCGAAACAATAGGTCAGACACCCCTTCTTAAACTGAATCGAATTCCGCAACAGGAAAATATCAACACCACTATTCTGGTAAAATTGGAATGGTTTAGTCCGAGTGGGAGTTTGAAAGATCGTATTTATTATCACATGTTCGAAAAAGCGGAAGAAAGGGGAGAACTGAAACCAGGAATGACCGTTCTTGAATGCTCCACAGGTAATGCCGGAATTGGCTGTTCTTTTGTATCTGCGGTAAAAGGCTATCCATGCATCATCATAATGCCGTCAGGAATGTCCGAAGAACGCAAAAAGTTAGATCGTGCTTATGGAGCAGAAGTCATTGAAACACCTGGCGGAGAAAGTGATGTTGACCTTGCTTTAGCTAAATTGGAGGAGGTCCGAAGCCAGGATCCACAAAAATATTGGGTACCGGCTCAATTTGATAATCCTAATAACATAGATGCACATTATCTCACAACTGGCCCTGAAATCTGGCAACAAACGAGCGGTGAATTTGATGCATTTATTGCAACCCAAGGGACTGGCGGCACGATTTCGGGTGTCGGAAAATATTTTCGCGAACGTAATCCTGCCGTACAATTATTTGCTATTGAACCTGCCGAGTGTCCCTTGTTATCGAAGAGAGAGTGGGGCCCGCATGGAATCGAAGGAATTGGCGATGGCTTCATTCCAAAAAATTTAAATGTCGGTATCCTAAATGGAATAATAACAACCACAACAGAAGAAGCAATGGAAATGGCTCGCAGGCTATCACGTTCTGAAGGCGTATTTTGCGGCATTTCCTCAGGAAGTAATATTGCGGCAGCCATGAAACTAGCGAAAAAACATCCCGAGATGGAAACTATAGTCACAATGATTAATGATACAGGTCAGCGCTATTTCTCAACCGAGCTGTGTGGCGAGGTAAAAGAAGTTGAAATTCCTGAACGTGAACATCCTATGGATGATTATACCATAACTGAGTTAGATAAATACCAGCATACATGGGAATTGATTGGATAAAAAAATAACCAAAGATCACAATACAAAATTTGAATAATCACAAAAACAAGTATTCGACGTTTTAAACTGTAAATTAGCTGAAATTTAGTTTTGAATTTTGAAAATATGTGATTTGAAAATTAATTAAAACTTGGTTAATTCATAAATTCCAGTTTTATACATAAATCATACTTAGTTGTCATCCCGACAGCCTGCATGACGGGATCTTGTTAGATATGATCGAAAAGGCTCATAAGTGAGTATAGAATAAAGGGCCAAATAGGTCCCTCCTGGATGACAGTAACGATACTTATGAATTTCGAGATTAATCAACGGTTAAAGAATTATTATTTATTGGAATATTTATGAATTATGATTTTCTGAAATTAGCAAAAGAACTTGAACAAGATTGTCTGAACTTTCTCCTAGAGCTAATAGCCATAAAATCCATGTGTAGTGAAGAAAAAAATGTGATTCAGCGTATCAATCAAGAAATGGAAAAGTTAGAGTACGATGATATAACAATCGATCCTATGGGCAATATTTTGGGACGGGTTGGCAATGGTCCAATAAAGATTGCTCTGGATGCTCACGTAGACACGGTGGATGTGGGCAATCTATCGCTGTGGGAAACCGATCCTTTCAAGGGTGTGATTAAAAACAGGATTGTTTATGGCCGTGGTGCTGGTGATATGAAAGGTGCACTAGCATCGATTGTTTATGCTGGAGGATTGATCAAAAAATTGGGACTAACTGATGGCATTTCTTTATATATAACTGGAACCGTGATGGAAGAAGATTGCGATGGTTTGTGCTGGCAGTATATCGCTAAAGAAGATAAATTACGCCCGGATTGTGTGGTGATTGCCGAACCAACCAATTTAAATATACATCGCGGTCAGCGTGGCCGCATGGACATTCAGGTGGTCACAAAAGGAATTTCGTCTCATGGCGCCATGCCGGAAAGGGGAGTGAATGCCATCTACAAGATGGCGCCTATTATTGCCGATGTCGAACAATTAAACCATCGATTAAAACAGGATGAATTTCTTGGCAAAGGCACTATAACAATCTCTCAGATTCGATCTACGTCTCCTTCATTAAACGCGGTAGCAGATGGCGCTACTATCCACATTGACAGGAGACTTACAGCAGGAGAAACCCTCGAATCTGCACTAAACGAAATAAAGTCCTTACCGAGTGTTCAACAAGCTGAGGCCGAAGTCATAGTCCCGGTTTACGATACGCCCAGTTATACCGGTTTAAAATATCCGACAAAAAAATATTTTCCAACCTGGGTCATCGAGGAAGATCATTATGCAATTCAATCCGGGGTGAAAGCGTACCAGCAGGTTTTTGGTGATCATCCAATTGTCGATAAATGGAATTTTAGTACAAATGGTGTGGCAACAATGGGAATGCTTGAAATTCCAACGATCGGCTTTGGGCCGGGAAATGAAATTTACGCCCATTCACCACAAGACCAGGTTCCAGTGGATCATTTACACAAAGCAATCGCATTTTATACTGCTTTCCCACAACACTTTAAAAATGAAAAGGAAGAGTTAGAATGACAGAAGAATTACGGGGCAAAGATTTTATCTCAACACAGGATTGGACTAAAGAAGAAATAGAAATTGCTCTTGAAACAGCAATTGAATTGAAGGAAAAATTCCGAAAGGGCGAACCGCATAAATTATTATCGGACAAGACGCTCTTTATGCTCTTTTTTGACAAATCTACCCGAACCAGAAATTCGTTCGAAGCAGGTTTAACCCAGCTTGGGGGTCACGCTCACTTTATTGATTCAGAAACATCACAAATTGCCCATGGGGAAAGTCCAAAAGATACTGGCATTATTATGTCAAGTTATGGACACGGTATTGCAATTCGTCATGATTTGGTGCCTGGTGAAGGTAATGTATTTATGCGTGAAGTCGCCCAA
This sequence comes from candidate division KSB1 bacterium, assembly GCA_022566355.1. NCBI lineage: Bacteria > Pseudomonadati > Candidatus Zhuqueibacterota bacterium. The sequence goes on along the minus strand of JADFJB010000010.1, from coordinate 21,598 downwards.
TGGGCAGAAAAACCCGTACTAAATATGCAGTGTGATATTGACCATCCTTTTCAAACACTGGCTGATTTAATGACGATCAGGGAGAGATTTGGCAATAATCTACGAGGCAGAAAAATTGCAATATCCTGGGCTTATGCACCCAGTTATGCCAAGCCCATGTCAGTTCCACAAGGCTTGATAATGCTCATGACACGCTTTGGACTTGATGTAACTTTAGCACATCCACCTGAATTTAAACTAATGGATTCGACTTTAAAACAGGCACAGGAAAATGCTGAAAAGTCCGGGGTTAAATTTGAAATCGTCGACAATATGGATGCAGCATTCGAAAACGCTGATATTGTATACCCGAAAAGCTGGGGAATTGAATCTCTCTTCCATAAACCTGAAAAGGCGTTAGAAATATCTAAAAAATACCGCAATTGGATTTGTGATGATAGAAGAATATCGATAGCAAGGGATGATGCTATTTACATGCATTGTTTGCCAGCAGATCGAGGCAATGAAGTAACTGATGAGGTAATCGATGGGTCGCATTCTGTTATATACCAGGAAGCCGAAAACCGATTACATACATGCAAGGCAATTATGGCTTTGACCATGTGATTCCGGGATATTTTTTATAACTAGGCATGACAGTAAATGTGTATTTGGGAATATGAAAACCCTGATCAAAAACGGAAACATTGTCACTCCACAAAAGAGTTATTACTCAGAAATATTGATTGAGGATGAAAAAATTAAAGAGATCATTGATTGTTATACTGGAGATTACGATCGCGTTATTGATGCCCAAGGAAAATATATTCTTCCTGGCATAATTGATGCTCACACCCACATGGGTATTCCAATTATGGGCACCTGGTCTTCGGATGATTTTGAATCGGGTTCCATAGCTGCAGCATTTGGAGGCGTGACTACAATCATAGATTTTACGGTTCAGAAAAAAGGCCAATCATTACCTGATTCGCTTCGAGAGAGGATGAAATTAGCCGAAGGCAAATCTTATGTCGATTACACATTCCATTGTAATGTAACGGATTTTACAGAGACAACTACCAGTGAAATGGAATCCGTTTTAGATATGGGGGTTTGCAGCTTTAAGACATTTATGGCTTACAAACAGGCAGGGATGATGTTGCGAGATGATCAACTCTTGCAAGTTTATGCAAAAGCAGCAGCATTGGATGCGATTGCAATGCTCCACGCTGAGAACGGTGATCTTATTGATTTTGTGACCGATCGGTTAATCAGTGCGGGCAAAGAAACAGCTAAAAATTACCCCAATAGCAGGCCAGTTGAAAGCGAGATCGAAGCTGTGCATCGAGGGATTTTTTTAGCGGAAGCTACAGGAGTTACGTTATACATTGTGCACTTAACTTCGGGCGGAGCATTGCAGCTTATTCATCAAGCTCAGAAAAAAGGACTTACCATAATTGCAGAAACCTGTCCACAGTACTTGCTTTTTAATCGTGATATTTATGAAGGAGAAGAAGGCCATTGTTTTATTGCCAGTCCTCCTTTCCGTGAAAAAAGTGATTGTGATTATCTCTGGCAAGGCATACAAAAAGGATGGATCAGTACAGTCGGAACAGACCATTGCCCTTTTACTCGGGAACAAAAATATAGTGGGTTGGGAAAATTTCATACGACTCCTAATGGTCTGCCAGGCGTGGAGACATTATTAACTTTATTATATAGTGAAGGTGTACGAAAAAAACGGTTGACGATCAATAAACTAATAGAAGTATTGTGTGAGAATCCTGCTCGAACATTTAAATTATATCCGCAGAAGGGTTGTATTCGCGAAGGATCGGATGCAGATCTGGTTATTTTTGATCCACTGAAGGAAACAACTTTGAGTGCTTCCACATTGCACAGTAATACAGATTGGTCGCCTTATGAAGGATGGGAGGTTACAGGCGCTCCTAGTCATGTTTTTTTAAGAGGGCAGGAGATTGTGAGAGATGAAGAAATAACAACAACAAATTTAACGGGGAAATATTTATCATGCTAGAACTGACAGAAAAGATATGAAAAGATTAAACCTCTCAGGTTTTTAAAACCTGAGAGGTTTGCTTTCCAGCAAAAACCGACTTTTTTCGAGCGAAGCTGCTTCTTTTTATCCATCCTTATTTAATTTTATTTCATCAATGAAAATAATTTTGTAACTTAGAAAGTCGGTTTTTAAATTCTCAACGAATCGTAGGAAAATGAAGAAAAAAAGCAGTTACGCAAAATTAGGCCTAAAGGCATTGAAGCGTGCCGACGCAAAAGTTTATGAAGATGCAAGAAAGAACAATTATAAAATTCCGATTTGGGAAAATGGGCGGATTGTGTTTGTAACCCAGGAAAAGAATCTTGAGCAAAAACATTCATTAGATTCGCAATAATCTGATTTTTGGATAATTTACTGTCTATTAATGTAATTTAAAGAAATCAGACGATAAACTAATCATTTTCGATTTACATTATGAGATTGTGATAAGTACATCGAAATTACATAGTAATACAAATTGATATCCTTATGAAGAGTGGGAGGTGATAGGCACTCCTGATCAAGTATTTTAAAGAAGGAAGGAAATTGTTTGTGGGAAACGGACTAAGTTTCTCGCGGGCCTTGAGCGCATGATCAAAGGGCCATCCATTACCTTCCCTCAACTTTAATCCTCGCTATTATTCCTTGACAAAACTACACTAAGAACATATACTTATCATATTTGTTAAGAATATATGCTTAGTAATAATAGTTATGGACCTCATTAAACTAAAAGCTCTTGAAAAGAAATTATTTTTCCGTTCAGAGGATGTGGCCGGCCTTTTTCAAATACAGACTAAATCGGCCCATGTTCTTTTAAGTCGGTATGTTAATAAAGGTATCTTTATTCGACTGAAAAATAATTTCTATGTTTTAGCCAATCGTTGGGAGAGCTACACACGCGAAGACTTTTACCGGATCGGTAACTTTCTGCAAGTTCCCTCCTATTTCTCCCTTTTATCGGCGCTCTCTTTTTATGAAGTTACCACCCAGGTTCCCCAGGGGTTTTTTGAAAGCGTTTGTCTCAAGAGGACGGTTTCTTATGAGGTCGATGGCGTTACCTTTAACTTTATGAAACTTAAAAATTCCTACTATTTTGATTTTAAAAAGAAAAATAATATCTTCATGGCCACCAAAGAAAAAGCTTTTGTGGATTCTATTTATTTATTTTCTTTCGGAAAATATAAGCTGGATCTAACCGCAATAGATTTAGCAAAGCTTGATATGGAAAGGGTGAATAAGCTGATCGCAGTTTTTCCGGAAAAAACAAAAAAGGTTGTCCGGAGATTATGCGGGATTTAATTAAGCAGGAACAATTTGAGCTTGAGGTTTTGGAAAATTTAACGAACCGGAAACTTTTGAATGGTTTCGTATTTACCGGCGGAACCATGCTTCGTCTTTGTTTTGGGCTTAACCGATATTCGGTAGATTTGGATTTTTGGACAATTAAGGATATAGATTTTGATCGCCGATTCGCTGAGATGAACATTTTCTTACAGAAAATATACCAGGTAAAGGATGCCGATTTAAAGAAATGTACACTGCTTTTTGAAGTTCGATCTTCCCATTATCCCAGGAATCTCAAGATCGAAATCAGGAGAGAATTAAAAAATAGAGATACTGAGGAAGCGATTGCATATAGCGCTCATTCGAATCGGCAAATCCTGCTAAGGGTAGCTTCACTGCCTGAAATGATGCGGGCTAAAGTTGCCGCTTTGATAGATCGCAACGAAATTCGCGATGCTTTTGATATCGAATTTTTGCTGAAAAAAGGCATTCCTATACCCAATGATAAAAAGTTACTAGAAGGGATGCTTTTGGAAATTCATAAATTTATAAAAACGGATACCACTTCAAAACTTGGGTTAATACTAGAGGGTGAACAACGAAAGTTTTATGTAAGTGAGAATTTTAAAATATTGAAGTTAGCTATTAAAGAGAAACTTATAGAGTTTGGGGCGAATCCAACCTAGAAATCTAGAACATTTGTCATTTAGAGAGATCTATTGACTTACCTGGATTATTCACAAACCTAATCTTAATAGCAAGCTGTCTGAGTACAAAAAAAATGTCATTCCCGAATGTTTACCCGCTAAAAACATGCGGGTACAAGTTTATCGGGAATCTTGCTATTTTAGCAAGCATCAGACTGGACTCCGGATTAAACTTGTGTCCGCGTTCTTACCTGCTAAAATCATGTGGGCACAAGTTTATTGGGTAGCATATAGTAAGTGAAAAAGCCGGTTCTCGGATAGCCTTGGACAGTGTTGGAGATAAAAGAAACGGTCTCCCACACTGGTTGGGGTTGTGGAAACCGCTGCGCTAATTTCGAAAATACGGCTTTGCTTTTTGGATAAACTTTTTGGTAGACGCTTTTTCTTTTTTGGCAGGGTTAACAAATTATACTGGATTTTTATACTGATAACCCTGTTTATCCTGTCAAAAAATGAACATCCAGATTAGTTAAAGTATTTTTTTTGCAACGTCATGAAATTATCCATACAAACCAGAAACTATAACATGGCGATCGGTTGCCTGATAAACAGATAGAAAATCCAAATTAGCTTCTTTTAACTGGTCCTTAATCTCATCAATTTCATAAGCTGCAAGAAATGAATTGAAATAATCTAACTTAAGAATCCAGGACTCTTCTCTTGCATATTTCTCTACCAGGTTCCTGGCAATTTGTTCATTGGCAGGTCTTATGAGATCCATGATGAAAATGGGTGTACTCCTATCGGCATAAGATTTAATCGTTGTCCAAAGATCTTGAGGATTTTTAAGATGATGTAATATACTGTTGCTGATAATAATATCATACTGATCTCTTGGAAGAGTAGCACCGGGGAGCAATCCATGGATCAACTTTACACGCTCCTGGATATCATATTTCTTTGATAATATTTCATGGCCGTAACGCAGCATAGCTTCTGAGCCGTCAACACCGTGCACGATACACTTTGGGAATGTTTTGGCAAATCGAAACGAAATATCTCCAGGTCCACAGCCAAGATCCAGGACATAACCTTTGTTATCTTCAGCGCCAAATTGTTTTATGAACTGTTCGATAAAACGTCTGTGTGGGTCTTCAAAGTCGGCTTCGGCATAAGCTTGCGCTTGCACGTCGTCTGTCATTAATTCTGGTTCAGGGGTTCTTTTCATTTCCATAAATCCTGATTTTTAGTTATTTATCTAAACATACAGATGTTGATTAAAATGTCAAGACAAACTTGTTTGTATTTGGGAGGAAAAGAAACTAATTTATCATTCAAAATTGAAACTCATCGATTAGGTTGAACTATGTGTACTATATTTTTTGATTTTGACTCCACATTGATTTCATGCGAAAGTCTTGAAGAGATCATAAAAACAAAGTTAGGTAATGAGTCAAAGACTATTGAAAAAATAAGCAAAATCACCCAAATGGGCATGGATGGCCAGATTAGTTTTATTGAATCTTTACAACGACGATTGGAATACATTTCTTTATCCAAATCGGATGTCGTACGATTTGGCAGACAAGCAGAGAAGTATATTACTGTAGGAATGCAAGAATTAATCCAAGATTTGCACAAGAAGAATGTTGATATTCATATTGTAAGCGGCGGATTCAAAGAGGCAATTTTCCCAGTAGCAGAGGTGCTAAATATATCTCCTGATAATATACATGCGGTTCAATTAATATGGGATTCACAGGGTAATTTTAAAGAGATAGATGATGATGACAAATTTAGCCAGTCAAAAGTTGAGGGAATCAAATCCGTTTCAAAAAATTGGCCGAAACCGAAAATAGCCATTGGAGACGGAAGTACTGATTTAGCTCTATTTGAGTATGGTTTGGTCGATCATTTTATTCTGTTCACTCAACATGTGCGGCGAAGTGAATTAATGATTAGATCTGCCAACGTTGCCGGCAATGTGAAAGAATTGGTGAAACTTTTGGAGCAGTGGGCATGAAAAACACTTTATCATTGAGTAAAGAGAAGATCAAAATAACTCTTCTGGAGGGGATCCATCCTTCGGCAGTAACCACTTTCGAAAATTATAATTATTATAAAATAGAGAGGTTTACCCATTCACCGGAGCCAGATGAATGGGTAGAAAAATACAAAGATACCCATATCCTTGGGATTCGTTCCCGGACGCAAATATCAACAAAGATTTTGCAGCAATTGCCCAAATTAATTGCAATCGGCTGTTTTTGTATTGGGACGGACCAAGTTGATTTGGAAGACGCCGCGCGTAAAGGTATTCCGGTTTTCAATGCGCCGCATTCTAATACTCGCTCAGTTGCAGAATTAGTGATTGGATTAACAATTATGCTTTTGCGCGAAATCTTTCCCAAAAGTTTTGCTGCCCATAATCACGAATGGCAAAAAACCATGAAACAAAGTTCCGAGGTTCGCGGCAAGACCATGGGAATCATTGGCTATGGTCATATAGGCTCGCAGGTTTCTGTACTGGCCGAATCCATGGGAATGCAAGTATTCTATTATGATATTCAAATCAAACTCCCACTCGGTAATGCAAAACAGGTAGATTCAATTGACCAGTTGTTATCCACTTCGGATATCGTTACCATCCATGTCTCTGAAAATGATACCAGCCGGAATTTGATGAATCGGGATCGAATCAAAAAAATGAAAAGAAGTGCTTGCCTGATTAATGCAAGCAGGGGCAGTATTGTTGATTTGGATTCATTGGCTGAAAGTCTAAAAAAGAAGCAACTTCAAGGCGCCGCCATTGATGTTTTTCCAAAAGAACCTGGCTCACAAACGGAAAAATTTGAGAGTCCGTTAATTGGTTTGCATAATGTGATTTTAACTCCCCATATTGGTGGATCAACCATGGAAGCCCAGAAGAATATAGGAATAGAGGTAGCGAATAAGCTTGTTTTATTCAGCGACCGGGGCGCCACAGAAGGGGCTGTTAATTTTCCGGGCGTCAAGTTACCGCCCAATGAAAACGCCCATCGAATCTTACATATTCATGAAAACAAACCGGGAATCTTGAAAGAGATTAATGAGAAGGTAGCGGAGAAGGGCATCAATATCCATGCGCAATATTTGGAAACAAATAATTCGATTGGCTATGTCGTTCTTGACATAGACCCTATGGTTTCAAAGCGTCACCTAAAATTATTAAGGCAAGAGATAACCGAAATCGACGGCACTATTCGAACTCGAATGTTATATTAGCCAAACGAAAAAATTTGCTAAGATTAAAAAAAATTCAAAGAATAAGTTGTCAATCATTCTAAAATAATTATACATTCAAGCGATTTTCACATATACAATTTACAATTCATTTCCAATAATCCAAAACGGGAGACCATCATGAAAAACAGCAAAAAATTATACTTATTTCTCATTTTCTTATTCGTTTTATCATCCAACCTATTTGCACAAGAAGGTTGGGAAATCCAGATCAATCAGCATGAATTTGATCGAGACTTCCTGATGGCATATGCATCCGATAAAAATGTCCAAGAACCGGAGAAGTTGAAAAAGCTGTTTTTAGGGACGAGTTTGAAAGAATTACTCACTTATGCGAAAGAGAATAAATTTTCCACGGGATTGGATAAAACCACGTTACGAGTTCAGGGTGATTATGCCAGGATGGATATAAACTCAGAAGGGCAAAATATGAGTATCGTGTTTAACCGGAAAACCGGCGACGTCACATTTTCCAGGCACGATCGCAAACAAAAAGCCACAACCAACAAAAAGAAGATGGAGGAAATGCGCAATAAAATGATGGGTGGAATGAAATCGCCGGCTGGAATGCCAAATATAAATATGGAAGAAATATTTAAAAACCTGCCTGCGGATAAACGAAAAGCAGCCATGGAAGCCTACAAGAAAGCGCAAGAAAGTGGTTTTACTTTGCCAGGTGCGGGAATGATGGGCGCTAAAAAATCAGATAGAAAAATCAAAGAGACCGGAAATAAAGCGAAAATCAATGGGTTCGCATCCGTTGAGTACTGGATTACCGAAGGAGATAAAACCATCTCTCTCTGGAATACTAAATCCCTGCCGGAGCTTACGAAATTATATCATGAAATTGCTGATGGTTTCGATCAAATGTTTAGTATGGGTTCTAAAAAAGATGACGATGATTTAAGCGATGAATTTCCGGATTCAATCCCGGTTGTTAAGAAAACCCTTCGTTTCAATATGTATGGGAACACGAATTTGAAAATTGAAGATATGGCATCAGTGATCCGGAAAAATATTAATAAGGAGGTATTTGTCGGATTTAGCGATTATAAAAAAGTGCCATTCATGAATTTGATGATGCCGTAAATGTAATTTATTACCGATGCCATCGTAAGGAGCGAAGGCATCGGTATTAGTTTTATTTCTTCATTATCTCTGTTGCAGCTACAATCTGCTCTGCAAAATTAGTTAAAACCTCAGCAACAATAGGGATCTGTTCTTCAACCTCTTGCCAGTTCCTTTGCTCAATGGCTTCACGAACTCCAGGTAAGGTTTTAACGCCATAGCCGGTATAAAAACCCGGTGCATAGATGTGGTGCTTAAACCAGGATCTTCGCGGCAATCCTTCTTTTCTTGTAAGAGTTCGTTCAGTTTGATAAAGGATTTTTCCTAATTCTTTTTGCTGATTTAAGCTCAAAGAATTCCCTGAATCCATCATATCCTTTAAAACTTGCTCGAAGTTGTCAGCCTTTGTTTTTAGATTAGAAAGAGCATTTTGCAGGGGTGCAAAATTAAAATAGGGGACGGCGTCCTTTTTATCCGGCATGACATATTGTTTTGTGGGATCATAAACAGCTTTGTAAATGCCATCGGTGATCATTGAATTTTCGCGCTCGGTATCGTCACGTAGTTTATCAGCAAGCTCGCTCACTTCTTTGATATAATTTGAAATGGTATCTGTAAAATTCTGAAAATCAAACGGCAGAATATCTGCGTTTGCCAGGCGGAGAACAGCGCGGCCGGCTGTTTTGGCAAGGGCGATTCCATATTCGAATTTTGGGTCGCCAAAACGGATGTAGTGGTCGAAAGAATCGTAGATGGAATGATATTCACCACCACGGTTTTCACCGCCATAACCGAGATTCAATGACGCGATCCCTAAATGCTGCAGGAAAGGTGTATAGTCAGAGCCAGAACCCAATGCGCCGATACGCAAGTCGGCTCTATTTTTTGCTTCACGACGTGATTCTGCACTACCCCTCATAATTCTTAGTGCACGAGCGCGTTTCAATACGCTGATGCCTTTTTGTGGATCCTCCACATCACGAGCGACCTGGTTAATAAATTTCTCCAGAGTATGGGAACCACTCATAAAAAGAAATCCGCGTCCATAGGAATCTGTGTTAATATAGACAACCGCTTTTTCCTTGAGTTCACTAGCATGATGTTCCACCCATTCGGTTGAACCCAACAAGCCAGGTTCTTCCGCATCCCAGGCGCAATAGATGATGGTTCGTTTTGGTTTCCAGCCGGACTTAACGAGACTTGCTACTCCCCTGGCTTCTTCCAGCATGGCAACCATACCGCTGGTTGGATCATCGGCGCCATTGACCCAGGCATCGTGGTGATTGCCGCGAATGATCCACTCATCCGGAAGCTCACTACCCATGATCCTGGCAATGACATCATAAGCAGGTTCGATATTCCAATTGAATTCGAGCTTAAGGTGCACTTTTGCCGGTCCTGGACCAATGTGGTAAGTAATAGGCAGCGCTCCACGCCAATTTGATGGAGCTACAGGTCCCTCCATAGCTTTCAAAAGCGGTAAAGCATCACTGTAGGAAATGGGAAGAACCGGTATTTTAACCAGGTTAGGTGCGTTTTTTCGTTCCAGGCGTTTGGCGTTTTTTGTGGCGCCAATACCGGGAGTTAAGGGGTCCCCCGGGTAAAGGGGCATATCTTCCACAGAACCTCGCTGGACTCCATGTTCATTTTTGAAGGAGCCTTTCGGATAAACATCGCCCTGGTAATAACCATCATTTATCGGATCCGAATACAAAATGCAACCGATAGCGCCTTTTTCAGCGGCCACTTTGGGTTTAATCCCACGCCAGGAACCGCCATAGCGGGCAATCACAATTTTGCCTTTCACGTCGATGCCGAACCGTTCCAATTCCTCATAATCTGCAGTAATGCCATAATTGACATAAACCAATTCTCCGGTAATATCACCGTCCGGAGAATAAGCATTATAGCTCGGCAATTGCTCATCAACCTGTCCGGATGTAGCATCTTCTTTCAGTTCGGGTTCGAACAAAGCAGCTTTATAATGGGTGGGTTCTATCATTTCTAAAAGTCGGAGTTTTGGGGTAGGGAAGAGGACATGGAAAACTTCAATCTCTGTTTCATAACCCCAGGATTCAAACAACGATGCAATCATTTCAGCATTACGTTTACCGTGTGGAGAACCTACATGATGAGGGTGGGCTGATAATTGCTTCATCCAATTGCGTAGATTGTCACTTTTTAAATTGGCATCGAATTTAGCTTCGAGTTGGCGTTGAGCTTTGGATTGATCTGCCGTAAATCCTAACAATGGTTTGTCGGATTGTGACAAAGTAGGTGAAGTAAAAAAAATCATCGTAACAAATAGCAAAATCATTTTTCTTAAGTCCATGATGACCTCCGGATAAATAATTAGAATTACTTTTTTCTTATTCCTTTATCAAGTTCCTAACTTCAGCCCGAATGGATTCCTGTACTTGTATAATATGGTCGACTTCTTTGTATGTAGTTCGAGGCCAGAAGAATCCTTTCAGACCATCGCCTTTGGTTCTTGGTACAATATGAACATGAAGATGAGGAACGCTCTGGCTAACAGTATTGTTCATCGCTACAAATGTTCCCTGTGATTTCATCGCTAATTGAACCGCCCTGGAAAGAAGCTGGGCAGCCACGAAAAACTCAGGTACAAGAGCGGTTGGTAAGTCTGGCAAAGTAACGTAATGAGACCTCGGTGCTAGCAGAATGTGTCCTGGAAATAACGGCCTGTGGTCTAGAAATGCTACGGATGTATCGTCTTCGTAGACGAAGGCTGCATTGATTTCACCTTTTACGATATCACAAAATGTACACTGAGACATAGAAAGATCGGTATTTAGTTACCCCAGGATGAAGCAATTGCTTGTAATCTCTTTTGAATATCGACTTCCGACATCCATCGTCCACGAATCATAACACCAACCCGTTTTTTGACATTGGCAATATTGTCTAATGGATTTTCATTAACAAGTATTAAATCTGCTCGCTTGCCAACAGCTATGGTTCCGAACGAATCATAACGCTGGAAATAATCGCCTACATTTTTGGTGCCGGATTTCAAAATCTCATAAGGTGTTAATCCAGATTCAGACATCGCCGCCATTTCATTATGCAGTGAAAATCCTGGCACACTAAAAATTTGCGGTGAATCGGTGCCCATCAAAATACCAACGCCGCCATCATTTAACGCCTTCAAAAGTGTCCTGCGATTTTTATCCCATTGTTCTGCACGGGAAGGATTTTCCTTTCTGCGTTCGGCCGCACGACCCTGGCGAGTGCCCCAGCTTTTTACGCCTTCCACTCCAGGTCGAGATTCCTGTGGCCAATATTTCAATTCTGCAAGTTTGCTCAAATCTTCTGCATCTTCTAAACCGATGATGCCTATCCGCCAGAGCACAAGCGTAGGAACCACCCAGGCATTTGCACTTTTTGTAAGTTGAACGATATGTTGTAAACGCGCATTTTCGATTGGTTTGTCAAACGCGTCAAGAAATTGGATAAAACCATCCAGGTGGTCGAAGGTTTCCTGTCCCATTTGTATCGCATGCAGCAAACCAACATCCGCTGGAACATGACCGCCAAAACGAATGCCGACTTCAGCGGCAGTAGTGGCAATTGCGTCGTACTGATCGAGGGTTAGACCCGGATGAATTTTGAGTAAATCCCAACCTTCGGCCTTTTGATCTCGAACCCGTTGTGCACCCTGTTCCGAAGATTCTACAGTGCGATTATTAAAGCTTGGACCGGCTAAATAAAGAGTAGGTGCAAATAACTTCCCACTATTGGTTTTGGTTTTTAGCTCTAATTGATTGGGTTGCCCCAACATCCCTCTCACAGTAGTTACCCCATTTGCGGCATAAAGAAAAAGAACTTTTTCGATATCTTCATCAGAGGCTCTAATTCCTGGTAAATGACCATGCATTTCAGCCAGACCCGGCAATAGGAATTTTCCACTTCCGTCAATTTGCAAAGCATTATCCGGAACTTTAACCGAATGACTTGGACCTAACTCGATAATACGATCAAAATGAACGACTACAGTTTGATTATTTAGGACGCGCTCTGCATCCATCGGGATCACATTGACGTTGACAAAAGCAATTTTATTTTCAGTTTTGCTTTGTTTTGCTCCTAGATTTGCAGTTGTGATTAACACACCAACACCCAAAATAATTGATATCGTATAGAAATAAATCATTCGTTTAAACATCGCATGCACTCCACTTTAACCAAAAGTTCTTGTAAAAGAATGATAGCCAGGGACCGGGTTTATTTTGATTTTTACTTCAAGCTTTTTTGACCAATCTTATGATGAAAAGCAAAACGACTACACCAACGAACGCCATGATTAAGGTACCGATCAATCCGTATACAAGCAATCCAATAAATTTGAACAATAACCAACCTAAAAATGCTCCTATGGTTCCTACAATCATGTTACCCAACATCCCAAAGCCTTTGCCTTTCATAACAACACCGGCTAACCATCCGGCAGCTAATCCAACTATCAAGAATAGTATAAGACTCATTTTTCCTCCAACGTAGAATTTCTTTGTTTTTTATAGTGAATTATGCGACCAATATGCAAAACAATTATTTGAATAGCAAGCTTCAAATTTCAGAGTATTGAATAATATATATGTTTCAAGTCATACAAACTCTCAAAATTAACAATTACTTGTTTTCTAATTGACTTTTTCCTAAAAAATCTTAAACTGTGTAATTGAACCATGACATGATTCATATCAAAATAGGTTAACTTGATTATAAAACTTTACGTGGGAGGGAAGTCTTATGTGTAATAAATTCAATAAAGAGAAAAAAATATCTTATCTGGCGTTAATCTTTCTATTTTCTGTTGTAATCCTTTTTCTTTCATCCTCTTTAAGTTTTTCACAAGAAACGTGGGGTGCGATTGAGGGAAGAATAACAAATCGCCAAACTGGCGAGAGATTAGCAGACGTGAATGTAACGATAGAAGGTACAACCCTGGGGGATGTTTCCGATCGAAGGGGTCACTATTTGATCATGAGAATTCCCACCGGAAAACATACCTTGATAGTTCGGTTAATCGGTTACAAAGAATTTAAGAAAGAAATTCGTATTCGTGATGGCAAAGTTGAGAGGGTAGATGCTAAATTGGATGCGACAGTAATAGGTACGCCTGAAGTTATTGTGGAGGCGAAACGTAACCGTATACCGGAGTTAACACTCAGACCTGCGGAAATTGAAATAAGTCCGCGCGCTATTGAGGTAATGCCAGGAGCATTAGAGGATGTTTTGCGAGGGTTACAGGCGCTCCCGGGAGTTGTGGCAACAAGCGATTTTTCCACGCAAATTATCGTACGCGGCGGTACAACGGATCAGAACCTTTTCTTATTTGAAGGCATCGAACTTTATAATCCCTATCGGAAAACCGGAATTGCAAGTTTATTTAATCCAAGCATTGTTGAAGACATTCAGCTATACACCGGGGCATTCCCGGCAATTTTTGGTGATCGGTTGTCTTCAGTATTAAATGTTACACTAAGAAATGGCTCGGCAACCAAAAAGCTTGGTGCTGAAGTCGGGGTAAATCTATCGACAGCAAATCTTTTATTCGAAGGAAAGACCGGTATTTTTGATGGAGGCTGGATCGTTTCCGGGCGGAAATCTTATTACGATCTTTTCTCCGAATCATTTGTGCAGGAAATTGGAATCGTGAACGATGTGGCGTTTCCCAAGTTCGAAGATCTACAGGGCAAAATATTTCTTCAACCTGCCAAAAACCACCGGGTTGAGTTTGTTGGCCTATATAGCCAGGATACAAAAGACTGGTTGAGACGAGAAGAGCTAGGCGAACAAGAATCAACCCCCGATAGCCCAAGTAATAAAGATAAAACTAAAAATGCTCTTTTTGGCGGTAAATGGATTTATTCACAGTCTTCCAAATATCAATTAAATCTGTTTGCGAATTGGTACCGAACGAATGGTACAGCCGATTTTGCCGAAGAGTTTGTTCCCGAAGAGGAAGAGAAAAGGATAGATTCATTTTTTCCACCGCCACCTGTCTTTGGAACAGGAGATACGATTTCTTTAAAATACAACCAGGATTTCAATTTCAATCGATATTCCTTCGGTATGTCTAACAGGATAGAATATGGGAATCACCAAGTACAATTAGGAATGGGTGTTGATTTATTGGAAAATTCATTTTCTTCGGAACTGGAGTTGAATGATTTTGGCCGATTTTTATTCGATGCGTTGGAATCTGCTCCCAATTGGATTGGGGCTATTGCAAATAATGTTGTGCAGGATAATTCTTATGATCGCTGGCATTCCTATTTGCAAGACCGGTGGACACAATTTAATGGGAAATTATTGGTTCAACCGGGTTTACGGTATGATCATTTCGGACTTTTGGATAATGGATTTTTATCACCCCGGTTCAGTATTTCATATCAATTGGATAGAAAAACAAAAGCGACTGCAGCTTGGGGAATATTTTATCAAAGCCCGGGATTCGAAAAAATGCTGGATATTGGAGAGTTAGTTGCACTCAATCGGTTTGATAGTCTAAATGGCTTGGAGCCAGAAAAAAGCAGCCATTATTTACTTAGTTTGAATCATACTATAAGCGATCAGTGGCGATTAAGAGTTGAAAGCTATTTCAAAGATTTTTCGGGATTGATCAGGCAAAAACCGGAAGAAATTACCGTATTTTTGCCACACTATTTATCCGGTTCACCTGCATACGGGAATTCATATGCCATCGTTGAAGAAACTGTTTTTTCGCCCAGTACTACTCCTGTTAATGATGCAAAAGGGAAAGCCTATGGCTTAGAATTCTTACTCGAGAAAAAAACAATTCGAGCATCTGATCCATGGAATGGCTGGATATCCTATTCATACTCAGATTCTAAGAGGGAGCAATTATTAGATGGCAAAAGAATCGAATTCCCATTTGATTTCAATCGTAAACACGCAGTGAATGTTGTAATGAACCGAAGAATCGGAAACAGTTTGCAAATCGGACTTACCTGGCGCTATGGCTCCGGATTTCCGTACACACCGCCGAGTAAATTATCCCCTTTGGTAGGAAAAGCTACGAATCCATTTGATCCAAACGAAATTATTAATTTTGTCTTAACAGATCCTGAGACCGGTTTCGCCCGGTTTATCCCAATCTTCGAGTCTATCGACAATGTCAATTCTGCTAACTTGCCGGATTATCACCGGCTTGATTTGAGAATTTCTTATGGAGCCAAACTGAAGACCGGTTCCTGGGAAATTTACCTGGATCTGATTAATGTGTATAACCGAAAGAATGTATTTCAGTATCGTTATATCACCCGGTTTGAAGATCTTTTTGAAAATCTACCATCAGCATTGCACAATCCAAAGCCAGTGCTTTTCAGGCAACCGGTTTATATGTATCCATTTATTCCTTCATTAGGAATTAATGTTTCATTTTAGCCTATGAGTAATAGGGTCTTCAAGTTGATCTGTCTTCAATGCAAACTATAATTTATTTATTGAGGCACGCTGAAAGCGACACGAATGACGACAATATCTTCAAATCTATATTTAAATGTTATTTTTGTGCCATCCGGAGACCAGGCAGGATCATATTTATCCCCTTCAAGGCTGGATAATTTATAGGATTCTAACCCATTTATACTCACAATATAAATGTCCTGTTGATCCTCACTAATCGAAGTAAACGCAATTTTTGAACCATCCGGAGACCATCTCGGGTTGATATCATTGTCAGAATTTTGTGAAATATTTATTTGATCACTACCGTCGGCATTCATAACATAAATCTCTATATTCCCGTCCCGATCTGCCTGAAATACAATTTTGGAACCATCCGGTGACCAAAATCCATTGTTGTCATTGCCGGCAGATTTCGTCAGATTCGTTTGATCGGAACCATCGAGATTCATCAAATAAATCTCTTGATTGGCAAAACCATCCCGGTTTGTCGTAAATAATAGTTGGCTTCCGTGTGGAGAAAATTGGGCATAAAACTCATCATTGGAATCGTTGGTTAACCGGGCAAGGTTCGAGCCATCAACATCCATGCTATAGATTTCATAATTGTCATCACGGTTTGACCAGAAAACGATTTTTCGGCCATCCGGAGACCAGGGTGAAAAGTGCATAATATCATCACCGGGGTCCCGGGTTAAGTTTACCTGGCCGCTGCCATCCGGATTCATGCTATAAATTTCCCAATTGCCGTCTCTGTCAGAAATAAAAACAATTTTGCTGTCATCTGGAGACCAGGAAGGATAATGGTCTTGAGCATCATTTTGGGTTAATTGGATTTGCCCGCTGCCATCGGTATTCATGACATAGATTGCGAAGTCTCCATCGTTGTCCATCGCATAAGCGATCTTATTACTATCTGGTGACCAGGAAGGGCCGGAATCCCAGCCGGCATCTATCAAAAAGCGACCAACCAAGACAGTTATGGCGGTAACCAGGAATACACTTCCCAGTATGAAAAAAGTGACTTTTCGGAATTTATTTGGATGCATAAATTTTACCTTCAGTATAAAACATCGAAAACATGAAAAGAAAGTAAACGAATAAATCCCCTATAATTCAAAAGATAATGAGTTTGTGTGGGTTTATTTCATTTTTCTAACTTAATGTCGAAATTACAACGCCATATGCCATCATTGCCTTTTATGATTTCTTTAATTGAGTTAAAACGATCTTGCCGTTTATCTCTTGCAACGATCCTTTTTGCCAGGTAGGGATCACCAGCGAATCTTAACTCAAAATTTTGATTGGGATAACCTGGGCCGGAAACATTATAATGCACATGAGATGGTACGCGAGAATTTTGGACCAGGTCGGCAAGATTGTTGGCATTTGAATGGGTTTCTATTTGTAGTTCCAAAATGATTTTCTGATTGAAGTTTTTGACACTTTCTTAATATTAAATGATTGGATTTGTTGGAAGGTTTGAATGGAAATAGAATAAACCTCTCAGGTTTTAAAAACCTGAGAGGTTAGAGAATCAAGCCAAACATCACAAATATAATTCTCGAAATCTTTCAGGCTGTCCGATACCCCAAAAATGTCACCCCCGAATGATTTTATCGGGGGTCTGTTTGCATTTGCTAAACACAAAATGACTACTACTTAAACTTGTGCCTGTATTCTTACCCGTTAGAGGCGTACGAGCACAAGTTTAGTGGGCAGCATGCAGGAGTGACAAAACCTGTTCTCGGACAGCCTGTCGTTAATCGGTATCTACACGATTTGGTGCCTTTCAAGGTTCCTTGCAAAGACCTACAGAAATGACACCTTTTTACTAAAATTGATGCCATCACTTGCAGCGATGGCATCAATCATAATGTTCGATTTTACTCTATGGTCCACCTGGGAATCCTGCCAGGGGTCCAGGGTGCACCCGCATCCTCTAAATTCTGTTCAATATTTTTAAGGTCGACTTCAATCAGGGTCCGCAAGGCTCCGAGAAAAATTGTAAACTCCTCTGCGGCAATATTGTAAGCATCCTGGCTGGTTTGTGTCGGCGCTGATGAAGAGGACCATTGGGTGCGAACAATGCCTTGAACCCTGTTGTTAATGGATGGGGGAGAAGGTACTTGAAGGTCCCGGTTTACCGGATCTCCTGAAAGATCGAGGAGAAGATCTTTTAAGCGGTTCTCCAATGTCCGAATGTCTTTACCCAGTTTTAAATCAGCGCCAGGCGTATCCATGAACGCTTTTTTTAAATGATTGATTCGTGTCTGCGCTTCTCGTGCTGCCCGGCCAGCGCCGAGCACTGCTCGCTGCAATCGTGCTGTTTTCTTCTGAAATGCCAGCAACTCTTTTTTATCAGCAGCGGCAAGGGTTGCCGTTCCCAGGGACTTGGTGATGAATGATTGTGGAGTGCCCAGGGGAGTTTCTTCACCATCGACCATTTTAGATAATGCGACTTCGTAGGTACCCGGTAAACCCATTGGACCGGATGCACGTCTGCCAAATCCACGTGATTCTCCTGACCCAAGGCTGGTAGGATTGGCGGCTGGATAACGCAAATCCCACGCAACTCGATGAATGCCTGAACCGGTAGCTCCGGTTATTCGTCGTACAATATTACCATCCTGATCTCGAACTGTCAGAATAATCGTTGGTTTCTCTTCCCGCCGTTCCTGCCTGAATTGATCTCTGGTCGGATAAGGAGGTGCGCCGCCATCTTTCTCTGTTTTTTTCTCCATGTCCTGGCGTTTCTGTTTTTGGGTCTTTAGGCCCTCTTTTAAATAATAAGTAAAAATGGCCCCAAAAGGAGGGTTGGACGCGGTGTAATAGGACTCGCCCTGGAAAGATTTACCCCGGCCGCCAAGCGGAGAATCCTGCATATACATCCAGGGATCTTTCACCGGAAAAAGGGTTGCGTTTTGTTTTAACAAGTCAGGAGTGATATCACGTAATGGCTGGTAGTTGTCGAGGATGTAAAATCCGCGACCAAAAGTACCTGCTATTAGGTCATTTTCCCGTCTCTGGATATCCAGATCTCTCAC
The DNA here is from genome assembly GCA_022566355.1 of candidate division KSB1 bacterium. Taxonomy (NCBI): domain Bacteria; kingdom Pseudomonadati; species Candidatus Zhuqueibacterota bacterium. The sequence goes on along the minus strand of JADFJB010000010.1, from coordinate 2,777 downwards.
TGCAATCGGTGGTAACCCACTTTTTAATTGATGCCAATCCCCGCCGCCATTTACAGTTACATAAACACTGAACTCCGTACCCACAAACAACAAATTCGATTTTACATGATCTTCTGCGATAGTATGCACCGAACCCCGTTCAGGCAGGTTACTGCTGATGGACCGCCATGATTTCCCTTTGTTATTGCTGACCAGGATGTAGGGTTTGAAATCACCGATTTTATGATTATCGAAGCTGGCATAAACCGTGTTCACATCGTGCAACGACGCTTCGATATCACTCACATAAATCATCTCCGGGATACCGGGGAATTTATCGATTTTACGCCAATTTTGACCGCCGTCTTCCGTAACCTGGATCAAGCCATCATCTGTGCCGGCATAGATCAAGCCTTCCTGAATTGTTGATTCAGATAATGAAACGATTGATCCGTAATGTGAAGTGGACGTATTCTTCGCCACGGCACCGGAACGTTGAACTTTACCCATAATGGTAAGTTGATTGCGGTCAATTTGGCGGCTCAAATCCGGGCTGACTGCTCGCCAGGAATTGCCGCGATCATCGGTGCGGTATAAAACATTCGATGCAAAATACACCCGGGTATTCAGGTGGGGGCTGATCAGGAGTGGGGAATTCCAGTTCCAACGCAGGGCAGGTTCACCTTTGCCTGGCTGCGGAACAATATTTATTCGTTCTCCGCTCCTTTTATCAAACCGCACCAGTCCGCCGTATTGACTCTGGGAATAAATAATATTGGGATCTTTAGGATCGATTTGGGTTTCGAAGCCATCCCCACCGCGAGTGACAAACCAATCGCCGTTGGTAATGCCATGGACATTGGTGGTTTGTGACGGGCCGCCCAAAGAATAATTGTCTTGCGTGCCGCCATAAACATTGTAAAAAGGAAAATCGTTGTCTACGGTAACCCTGTAAAATTGGGTGACCGGCAAATTGGCTTTAAAATGCCAGTTAGCGCCACGATCGAAACTTTCATAGATACCGCCATCGCAGCCAACCAAAAGATAATCGGTATTGTCCGGATCGATCCACATGGCATGATTATCTACATGCTTGGATTTTTCACCAAGCCTGCGAAAGTTCTTGCCACCGTCATCGGTAACCATATTGTATGTATCCAGAGAATATACACGATTGACTTCTTTGGGGTCGCAAACAATTTCCTGGTAATATTGCGGACTGCCGCTAACATAGCTGCTTTGTTTTTTCCAGTTGGCGCCGCGATCATTGGAGCGAAAAAACCCACCGCTTTTTCCCGAGGCCTCAATGATGGCATAAAGCACATTGGGATCGGCAGGGGAGATTGCCAATCCAATTCGGCCAACATCTCCTTTTGGCAATCCTTTGCTGAGTTTATTCCAGGATTCACCGCCATCTTCGGATTTGTAAATCGCAGATTCCGGACCGCCATCGATCAGGGTCCAGACCCGGCGACGCCGTTGGTAGGATGCGGCATACATGACATCCGGGTTGCGGGGGTCGTAAACCAAATCCGTAACGCCGGTATTCTCGCTAATGTCCAACACTTTTTTCCAGGTCTTTCCGCCATCGATGGTTTTATAGAGACCGCGATCGCCACCGGCGTTCCACAGCGGTCCCTGGGCGGCGACGAAAACCGTGTTCGAATTTCTGGGATCGACCACAATTTTGCCGATATGCTGGGAATCTTTCAATCCCATGTTTTTCCAGCTTTTACCACCATCGACAGATTTGTAAACGCCATCGCCGTACGAAACACTGCGCTGGCTGTTGTTCTCGCCAGAACCAACCCAAACAACCAGCGGATCGTTTTGATCGATAGTCACACAGCCTATGGAATAAGAACCCTGTTTGTCGAATACCGATTTCCAGGTTGTGCCGGAGTTTTCAGTTTTCCATACCCCGCCGGAAGATACGGCTGCAAAATAGATACTCTTATTTTGGGGATGTACGGCAATATCACCGATTCGACCGGAAGTAAGCGCTGGTCCGATGGAACGCCATTTAAGACCGGAAAAAGTCTTGCTGCTTATTTCCCCTGGATCTTTTTCCCCCTTTTTGTCGTCCTTTTGCGGACTGGCTAGTACTAACGCAACTAGGGCAAAGAGCCAAAAAATTGTGAATCCTTTTTTCATGACATCTTCCTCCGTTTTAAATATTTGATTAGATTGAATTAAAGTGACCAAATTGAAAATGCACAAGGTTAAAATACAAATCAAGGATTATTTTAGTATCAACCTAAAGAGAAGTTATTGGAACACTACAGAAACTTCACATCAGAAACTTTACATCGATTGAGTAAACCTAAGTGTTCTACTGTATGCGATTATGGCTTAGGTAGAAAAATAAATTATGATCGGCAAAACCATATCGCACTTTACCCTGTGAGATAAAAAATGCACGATTTCTTAAAAATAACGGGACTTAAGAGAGAACTTCAACATGTTGATAAATCTCCATCTTATCTCACTGGTAAACAAAATCCTTCTCCAAACTTGGCGACTACATTCGGAACTATATCCACAATCTGAGAAATCATCCATTCAAATATCCAACCAACGTCAAGAAATTCCTTGATTTTGGACTTATCAACTAGTACTATGCAATATCGCAGAAGTGGATATCCGTTGTTTACAAAGCCGAGGACACCAAGCTAACCAACGTCCAGATGGGCAAGAGATGGTCGATTCAATGAAACGAGCAAAGCTTACTACGCCTGGTGTTGTCGAATGGTTCGAGATGTGTTTTTGCCCAACACCTTTGCTGCATGAACGGAAGA